>JAUWXW010000114.1 GCA_030616195.1 Chloroflexota bacterium
CATTGACGAAGTGGTAGACATATGCCACAAATCAGGGCTGTGCCGCAAAGTGGTCAAGGCAGGCCCTGTGGGAGTAGTTAAGGGCTAGTCCTTGGGATGATGTTTAGTCCCGGTGCTTGGCGAGAGGAATTCAAAAATCAAAGATCAAAACTCAAAACTCGTTTTCTTGCACCCACAGTTTTTGATCTGTAAGCTGAGTCTGGAGTGACACGTAGGACTACCAGACCGCCTCAGCCTTCCACAAGGTCATCAGCAGGCTCGATCCTCACTCCTTTGCTAGTTGCCCAGGCAATACCCTCCTCGATATCTTTTTCGTCCCCCTCCAAGTCCAGCACTGCCCAGCCACCCTCCTCAGTGATATCGGCCCGGCGGATATTAGTCACTAGCCTGAATTGCATACCAAGGTTGTGGATTATCGGCTCGGCGACTACCTCTGGAGAAAAAGTGAACATAAGACAGCGTTTCACCTCACACCCCCGAATCAAGTAGCAATAACCACATTCGACAATATACAACAAAATGTGCATCTTTCCAACCGGATCAGCTCGAACTGACTCCCAGCGGCTGTCAACTACGGATGTTTCTACACAAGGGATGGCAGGAATCGGGCGGGACTGGAGACGACCTCAGCTACGACAATTGATTTTCCCCGCCAAGCAAGCTATAAACAATCATTAAGGAGGATGCCTGGTTTTGGTTCTGTCTTTTAGTTCGGCAAAGGGAGGGAGCACATACCAGAACTCGTACTGATCATATTGTGGATAATCGGCATAACGAGCTTCACTCTGTTTGGCGCTTGGTATGCCAGGAGGTTTGACAGGCCTGACGCGCTGGTAGGTCTTTACGCGGTGTTTGTCGCCCTCAGCCAAATAATGGCTGCTAAGATTGCAGAGTATGACCTGGCATTCATCACCGTGACTGCTCCTGCTGCGGTTCTAGTTTACTCCGTCACCTACCTTTTCACCGACATCGTCAACGAAAGATTCGGTCGGACGGAAGTCCACAAGATGATATTCATTGCCTTCATCACCCAGCTAGCGCTGCTTTTCTTCCTGTGGCTGGGCACAGAGCTAACGCCGGCGCCTTTTTGGAAAGACCAGGAGGCCTGGGAGTCGATCATAAGTCTGGTCCCCCGCATCACCCTGGCATCCTGGGTTGCATTCTTGGTAAGTGAGAATTTTGACGCCTGGGTGTTTGACGTATTCAAAAGGAAAACCAAAGGCAGGCACCTTTGGATGAGGAACGTGTTCAGCTCAATCCCGGCGCTGACCATCGACACGCTGCTCTTCATCAGCATAGCCTTCTGGGGCTTGCAGCCAATGCCCGACCTGATAGAGGGGCAGATCCTCACCAAGTACCTGGTTGGCCTGGTCAATATACCGTTCATGTATCTTAACAGGTGGGTGATCTTCGGGCACTCCAGAAATTGACAAACGGCGGTGGCAGTCAGTATTCTTGTAGCCATCATACTTGGTGACTTAGTGCTTAGTTGCGTCAGTTCGCGTAACGTTTTTGTGTCATTCCCGCACAAGCGGGAATCCAGGGGCATGCGCAGGCCATCCGCGATGGATTCCTGCTTCCGCAGGAATGACAACCTGGGGAGCACTGGGCCCTTTGGTGGTCTGGCGGAGCGCCTCCAAAGAGACCGGGCAAGTACGGAGGAAACAACGCCTATTTCTGCAATATGGCACTAGCTATGGAGAAACAGAGGGAGGTCAGTTAGAAGTGCAGTATAAGGATATCATCCTGGAGAAGAAAGACCATATCGCCACTTTGACCCTGAATCGCCCCGAGAAAATGAATGCTATGACCCTTGAGACCAGAGAGGAGTTGGTGGCGGCGCTGGCGGAAGTGGGCGAGGACGACGATATCAGAGTGCTTATCCTCACCGGAGCCGGAGACCGTGCCTTTTGCGCCGGTGTGGATGTCAGCGTTATGTCATCACGTATCGCTGGAGAACAGCAGGACGTAACTCGCCGGGACCTCACTCGGCGAATGGGCTCACAGGTAGCCCTGTTTAGGAAGCTCAGGGTGCCCACTATAGCCGCTATCAACGGTGTGGCAGCAGGCATGGGGATATCTTTCATAACCGCATGTGACATAAGGATAGCCTCAGACAAAGCTAGATTCACCTGCTCCTGGGTGAATAGAGGACTTGTCCCTGACGGTGCATCGACTTTTCTTCTGCCTCAAATAGTTGGGATAGAGAAAGCTCTGGAGCTGTTCTACACCGGAGACATCATCAATGCTGAGGAAGCGCTGCGAATTGGCCTGGTGGGCCGTGTGGTCCCTCATGATGACCTGATGAAGACGGCCAGGGAACTGGCGGAGAAACTGGCTGCCGGGCCACCCATTTCCATGGAGCTGGCAAAGTACGGCGTATATAAAGGCCTTGAATCCGATATAGAAGGTGCTCTAGACTATGAGAACTACGCTGTGAAGGTGTGCACCGCCACAGAAGACTACAAGGAAGGAGTCACCGCCTTCATGGAGAAGAGGAAAGCCGAGTTTAAGGGACGATAGCTATATAATATGAGCATTTTGACACCCGATTAGCGCCACTCTCGATATCGAATGAAGGGTAGTAGGGGAATACCTGCTGCTCTTTATTGCTTTCCTTTAGTTTCAGCGAACTTGAGGTATCTGGCAAACCACTCGACTTGAAAACGGAGAGGAACTATGAATGAAGCTCATCCAAACGGCGGGGAACACAGCCCAGAAGACAAAGAAACACAGTTGCCTCTGGAAGATGGAACAGTTTATAGCTGCCGGAAGGGCATTTGCCCCTTTCCTGGCCGCTCATTGGAAGACTATGCTCCCATCATAGGCGAGGAAGAGGTAAAGAGGTTGGAGGCGCTGGCGGCAGAGCTAAAAGGGATCAAAATACTGGAACTCAACTCAACTGCTGTGGGGGGCGGTGTAGCTGAGATGCTTCAAAATTCCGTTCCTTTCCTGAACAAGCTAGGCATAGAAAATGAATGGAAAGTCATGAAAGGAAATGAAACTTACTTCGAAGTAACCAAGAGCATTCACAACCTGCTGCAAGGTAAGGGCGGTTCCTTTACCGCTGAAATGGAGGACGTTTACTTCTCCACCGTAAAGGAGAATGTAGACGCTAATATCATTGACTGGGATCCAGATGTAGTGTTTATTCATGACCCTCAACCCCTTGGCCTGGCTCCCTACCTCAAAAAGGAGGGCGAAACCTGGTTTTGGAGATGCCACATAGATATAGAGGACACCTTAACAGAAGGCTCGGCTCTGTGGGATTTTATGAGTCTGTGGGTGAGCCACTACGATGCACTCATATTCTCAGCAGCTCACTATATTGTGTCTCGTTGGCCTTCGTACACGTTCATCATTCCCCCTTTTATCGATCCTTTGTCGGAGAAAAACAGGGAACTGAAGCCAGAGGAGATCAACGCCGTGCTGGAGAAGTATCAGATAGACCCCGGATTGCCTATCATCGCTCAAATCGGAAGGTTTGACCCCTGGAAAGGCATTGGGAGAACCATCGAGACCTATAAACTGGTGAAGAAAAAGGAGAACTGTCAACTCATATTGGCTGGTGGATCAGCTACCGACGACCCAGAGGGAGGGAGAGTCCTCTCAGAGGTTTATGAAAAGACAAAGGACGACCCAGACATACATGTTCTCAACTTGCCACCAATGAGTGACCTGAAAATCAATGCCCTCCAGAGGGCCTCCCGGGTGATAATGCAGTCATCGGTTAAGGAAGGTTTTGGGCTTACAGTCACTGAAGCCATGTTCAAGGCGAAGCCTGTTATAGCCTCCCCGGTAGGCGGCATTCCTATGCAGCTCAGGGATGGGGAAACAGGCTATTTTGCTGACACCCCCAAGCGAAGCGCAGAAAGGATAGCCTTCTTGTTAAGGAATCCCCTGGCAGCCGAGTTGGTTGGAATCAGAGGGAAAAGGTATATTGAGGAACACTTTATGCTTCCCTGCAGAATAGCTGACCATCTCAGGGCCATAGGTAACGTAAGATACGGGAGGCGCTACCCGGAGACAATAATAAGCTTCCATCCGTGGTACAAGATGAGCCGGAGAAGCCACGATGCGGTCTAGCTAACGCTTGAACTTCCTTCTCTCGGCCATCGCCTTGCCGATGAAGTCCGCAATATCCCGTGTCATTGTCCCAGGACCAAAAACAGCTTCTATACCCATTTGTTGCAAGGCCGGGATATCCGCCTCTGGTATGATGCCGCCGGCGATGATAAGAACATCCTTCATTCCTTCCCTTTTTAGCTGTTCAGTAATAATAGGGAAGAGCTCCGTATGTGCTCCTGAAAGAATGCTCAAGCCGACTACGTCAACATCCTCCTGGAGGGCAGCTTCGACAATCATTTCAGGTGTTTGACGAAGTCCGGTATAGATCACCTCCATGCCGGCATCGCGCAAAGCACGGGCAACTATCTTGGCGCCGCGGTCATGCCCATCCAAGCCTGGTTTGGCTATCAGGACGCGGATCTTTTCCTCCGACAACCAATCGTTCCTTTGCGTCAAACCTTCTGAACCAACTCGATCAGTATTCCCCTGGTTGACTTGGGATGCAGGAAGGCAACCCTGCCTGCCAGACCTGACCTCGGCTCCTTGTCTATCAACTCCACCCCTTTGGCAGCCAGCGACTTGAGTTCCTGATCGATATCGTCTACCTCGAGAGCGACGTGATGAATCCCTTCACCTCGTTTTTCCAGAAACTTGGCTACACCACTATCGCTATCGATAGGTTGTATCAGTTCAATCTCACTCCCTTCACCTACTGGGAGAATGGCAGCCTTGACTCGCTGCTCAGTCACAGTCTCAACCTTTTCTGGTCGGAGCCCGAACAGCCTGTTGTATAAATCTAGTGCCTCGTCAAGGTTGGTTACGGCGATAGCCAAATGGTTTACCTTTTTGATCACGTGTTGCCTCCTTTTTGGGATTTCTTCAAGACCTATACCTCTTTGCCTCAACCGAGCAGTTGCCTGGCGATAGTCAGCCGCTGCATCTCCGAGGTTCCCTCGTATATCTCGGTTATCTTGGCATCTCGGAAGTAGCGCTCTACCGGGTAATCCTTAATGTAACCATAGCCACCGTGAAGCTGGATCGCTTTGGTTGTAGTATTCATCGCTGCTTCCGCAGCAAAGAGTTTTGCCATGGCTGCTTCCTTAATGAAGGGCAGACCTTGATTCTTGAGGTATGCTGCCCGATAGGTAAGGAGCCGGGCAGCATCGATGGCCGTGGCCATGTCAGCTAGCATCCACTGTACGCCCTGGAAGCTGGCAATGGTTTGCCCAAATTGCTGCCGTTCTTTGGTATAATTCAACGAAGCCTCGAGGCCAGCACGGGCGATGCCCACAGCCTGAGCCGCTACGGTGATTCTGCTAGAATCTATCGCCCCCATGGCAACTTTAAATCCGTCACCCTCATTGCCCAGTCGGTTTTCAACTGGCACCTGACAACCTTCAAACACCAGCTCCGTAGTAGAGGAACCCCTGATACCCAATTTGCGTTCCTTTTTGCCCACCGAGAAACCCGGGGCTCCCTTCTCTACTACCAGAGCAACCATACCTCTGTGGCGCAGCGACTTGTCTACGGTGGCAAAAACCACTGCTATGTCAGCCTCAGCACCATTGGTAATGAAAGTCTTGGTTCCATCGACAACATAGCCATTGCCTCGTGGGATAGCAGCGGTCTGTACCGCAGCAGCATCGCTCCCAGCGCTTGGTTCAGTCAAGGCGAAGCAGGCCAGCTTCTCCCCCTTGGCCAGGGGTACTACAAAGCGCCGCCTTTGCTCCTCTGTGCCAAACTGGTAGATGGGGTAGCAGGCCAGTGATAGAGAGGCAAGATAGATAGTGCTGGTGCTACCGCAGGCGCGGGATACCTCCTCCGCGGCAATAGCCAGGTGGATGCTGTCTCCACCACTCCCTCCATATTCTTCGGGGATAGTCACGCCAAAAAGGCCAAGCTCGGCCATCTTGTTGAGGTTCTCCGAGGGGAACCTCTCTTCCTCATCAATTTGTGCTGCTACAGGCTCAAGTTCATTGGTAGC
>JAUWXW010000022.1 GCA_030616195.1 Chloroflexota bacterium
TCATGAGATGGTTGGTTCTTGGATAAAGAAGCGCCGCGCACCACCCATAAGGGAGATTACTTTCCCTCCACCCCCGCCCGCGTTTGAGCCCCCAAGCAAGATGGAGGAAGGAGTACAGGAGATTGAGACCGCTCCCAGTGCAGCTCCTAAGGCAGCGCCACCCCAAGTAGTCGTCTCCTTCCCAGGTCGTTGGCAGCTACCCAGTGTTGGACTGCTGGATGAAACTGCCAGGGTGGAGCTGAGCCAGGCTGAGGTAGAGAAGAGGGCAAGACTGATCGAGGAATCGCTGGCCAGCTACGGCGTAGAGGCAAAGGTAGTACAGATAAATGTCGGCCCTGCCGTCACTCAGTTTGGGGTGGAGCCAGGATGGGACCGCAGGGTTAAGGAGATAAAGGAAAGGGACAAGAGTGGCAACGTCAAGGTCAGGGCCGAGGAGGTATCCAGAACCAGGGTCAAAGTAGAGCGCATTAGCTCCCTGCAAAATGACCTCCAGCGTGCCCTCGCTGCCCCCAGTATCAGGATAGAAGCACCAATACCCGGTACATCACTGGTGGGGATCGAGGTGCCTAATTCCTCTATGGGAGTGGTTTCTGTTCGTGAGGTGATGGAGAGCGCCGACTTCCAAAGACTCAGTTCGCGATCAAAGCTTGCTCTGGCCATAGGTAAAGGCACAGGCGGTGAGGATGTGGTCAAGGACTTGGCCAGGATGCCCCATCTACTCATTGCTGGAGCCACCGGCAGTGGCAAGACCGTGTGTCTCAACTGCACTATCGCCTCTCTGCTGACAGACAACACACCCGAGGAGCTGAGATTCATCATGATCGACCCCAAGAGGGTGGAGCTCATTGCCTTCAACGGGGTGCCACACCTGATGACCCCGGTTGTCACTGAAAGTGAAAAGGCGGTGGAGATGCTGGAATGGAGCAACCACGAGATGGACAGCCGCTATCGCAGGTTGGCTATGGTAGGTGCCCACAATATCGAGAGATATAATACCAGCCCCAAAGTGCCCGGCCAGATGCCCTACATTATAATCGTGGTTGATGAGCTGGCTGACCTAATGATGGCTAGATCTGAAGAAGTTGAACCCCGCCTGTGCCGGTTGGCGCAGATGGGGCGAGCAGTGGGCATCCACCTGGTGGTAGCCACCCAGCGTCCCTCTGTAGACGTGATTACGGGACTTATAAAGGCCAACTTCCCGACACGTATCAGCTTTGCGGTAGTCTCGCAGGTAGACTCGCGCACCATTCTTGACATGGCCGGTGCCGAAAAGCTGCTGGGGCGAGGCGATATGCTTTTCCTTTCTGCTGACGCAGCCAAACCAAAACGCGTTCAAGGGTGCTATATCTCCCCGGACGAAATTGAAAGGCTGGCGAGTTTCCTGAAAGAACAAGCCAAGCTCCAGCCAGCTCCAGCACCCCTTGGTATCACTGAGCAAGATGCCAGGAGCGATCCCCTGCTGGAAGAGGCAAGGCGTCTGGCAAGACAGCACACGCAGATCTCATCATCTTTCCTGCAACGGCAGCTGCGCATCGGCTATGCCCGGGCAGAGCGACTCATGCAGATAATACAGGATGAAGGCGGAGCCGAATCCAAGAGATGAGAATAGGGTGATCATTGTGGGGAGGTTGCTGCCCCATGGGCAGGAATGGCGTTGTCGCCCCGGCCCCCGGAGATTGCCACGTCGCTGTCGCTCCTCGCAATGACGGGGCAAGGCGGCGGGCAAAGTCGCCAAACCCCTTCTTATGTGTGATTGCGAGGTCGCCTGAGGTCGCCAGAGGCGACTCTGTTGACCGACCCTGGCGGCCGACTCGCCGTGGCGAGGTGCACAGCGTTGCTAGCGGACACATACCGACAGAAATCCTATTTTCATAGTAAGAAACGAGGTGTGCTGAGACGGCACACTTTTTGTGCGATTTGTTAAGGTTAGGAGGCTAGAGAATCCATGGAAAAGGTATTGGCAGGCGTAAGAATCCTGGACCTTTCCCGCTGGTTCGCGGGACCCTATGCCGGCACGCTTCTGGCTCATATGGGAGCCGAGGTCATCAGAGTTGAAAGGCCGAGCGGCGAGGAGGAAAGGAATTTCGGCCCTCATGCTCCCAATGGCGAGAGCATGCTTACCATGATTACCTTGCAGAACAGGGAGGGAATTACCCTGAACATCCTCACCGAGAAAGGTAAAGAGATACTTCACAGGCTGGTGAAATCCTCCGACGTAGTCCTGCATAGCTACGTTGTCGGCTCAGAGGAGGCAAAGATAGCTAGCTACGAGTCACTTAAGGAGGTCAACCCGGCGATTATCGTGGCGGCGGTGTCAGGTTTCGGCGCTACGGGGCCTTATGCTGAGCGTCCCTGTTTCGATACCATCGCCCAGGCTCTGTGTGGGTCGATGAGCTATACCGGCTTCCCGGAGAATCCTCCCACCAGGTCCGGCGTGGCCTGGGTGGATTTCAGCACCGGCACTCATCTTGCCCTGGGCATAATGCTCGCCCTGTACCACCGGATGAGAACCGGCAAAGGCCAGGCGATTGACCTGGCCTTACTGGACGTGGCTGTCTCCTGCGTGGCGGGCCTGGCCGTTGCCGCCGAGTATAAGGTCTCGGGCTTTGTCCGTAGGCAACAGGGCAACCACAGCTACCATACCTTTACCGATTGCTTTGAGGCAAAAGACGGGTGGGTGATGCTGGGCGTGACCACAAATACCATATGGAGGAGATTCGTCAGGGCAATAGGGAGAGAAGACCTCAAGGATGATCCCAGGTTCAAAGACGACGAGACCCGTTACGTAAACAGTCGCCTTATCCACCCCATAGCCACTGAATGGATGAAGGCCAGGACTGTGGATGAGATAGTGGAGACGATGAGCAAGGCAAGAATCCCGTGCAGCCGGGTAAACGATGTGACCCAGATGGTGGAGGACCCTCAGGTCAAATTCAGAGAGGCGCTGGTGGACATGGAGTACCCCAATGTGGGCAAGGTCCCCATGCCAGGGGTAGCCATAAAGATGTCCGAGACACCCGGCAGTATAGAAAGGCGCGCCCCCAAGCCAGGCGAACACAACCAGGAGGTTTATAGTCGGCTACTCGGATTTACGGCGGAGGAACTGGCGCAGCTTAAGACAGAGGAAGTTATCTAGGGAGTTTTTGGGAAGCGCTGGCGGAACGACCTGAAGTCACCAGAGGCGACTCGCCGTGGCGAGGTCGTTCTGCTGTAGCCCGACCCTTTAGGGTCGCTTCGGCGAGGCTAAAGCTCGAAGAGGCGCCTTGGGAGACCTCGCGCTACGTTTTCTCCACTTGCGACTTCCGCGACCACCGTCCACTGCAGCATAACGCACTCCACTACTATGTACAAATAAATACTTAGTGACCATTAGCCCTGTCCCTGCTCCCCCCACCCCAGCGTCCGTCCCCAGCCCCGCTTGACTTGGCTTGATATCTCTGATAACTTTTTTCTATCGGGCGGTTAGCTCAGGGGTTAGAGTACTGCGTTGACATCGCAGGGGTCACTGGTTCAAATCCAGTACCGCCCACCATGCGAATGACTAAGTCACCAACGTGCCTATTGCCTGCGAGCCTCTCAACCCTCGAAGGTTGGGAGGTTCTGGTTTAAGCTGAAAAGGAATGGATGAAGTGACTGAGGATAAGATAAGGCTGGAGACAATGCGCCATTCGGCAGCCCATGTCATGGCCGAGGCGGTGACATCCCTCTTCCCTGAGGCCAAGCTGGGCATCGGGCCAGCTATCGAGCACGGCTTCTACTACGACTTCGACCTGCCCCGGCCACTTGTTCCCGAAGACCTCTCCGCGATTGAAGACGAGATGAGAAAGGTCATAGCTGCCGACCTGCCTTTCATCAGGGAGGAACTCGACAAGGAGGGAGCACGCCAGCTCTTTGCCTCCCAGCCCTACAAGCTGGAGCTAATCCAGGAGCTTCCTGATGACGAAATCCTCAGCATCTATCGCCAGGGGGCCTTCGTCGACCTCTGCCGCGGGCCTCACCTGAACACCACAGGCGAGATTGGTCCCTTCAAGCTGCTAAGCATAGCCGGAGCTTACTGGCGTGGTGACGAAAACCAGCCTATGCTACAGCGGATATACGGCACTGCCTTCGAAACCCAGGAGTCCCTGGAGGAGTACCTCCACAAGCTGGAAGAAGCGGAAAGGCGAGACCACAGGAAGCTGGGTAAGCAGCTCGACCTGTTCAGCATCCACGAGGAGGCCGGTCCCGGGCTGGTGCTGTGGCACCCTAAGGGGGCTCTGGTCCGCACCCTCATTGAGGACTTCTGGAGACAGGAACACGCCAAACGGGGATATGACCTGGTCTACACCCCCCACATCTCTAAGGTGGGCCTGTGGAAGACCAGCGGACACCTGGAGATGTACCGGGAAAGCCTCTATTCTCCTATGGATGTTGACGGGCAGGACTATATTATCAAGCCGATGAATTGTAACGCTCATATCCTGATATACAAGACGAGGATTCATAGTTATCGAGAGCTGCCGCTGCGCTGGGCAGAACTGGGCACGGTATACCGCTATGAGCGCTCCGGGGTGCTGCACGGGTTAGCACGGGTGAGAGGATTCACCCAGGATGATGCCCATATCTTCTGCCGCCCTGACCAACTCGAGGACGAGATAATAGGGGTGTTGGGACTGGCCCGCTTCATGATGGAGACCTTTGGATTTGCCGAGTACCAGATACTGCTTTCCACCCGCCCGGAGAAGTATGCCGGCACTATTGAGGTCTGGGACCAGGCTACTGAAACGCTGGAGAGGGCCCTTGATCGCTTCGGACTACCCTACCAGGTAGACCCCGGAGAAGGGGTATTTTACGGACCAAAAATCGACATTAAGCTCCAGGATGCCCTCGGCCGGGCGTGGCAGGGACCTACTATTCAAGTGGATTTCAACCTGCCGGAACGCTTCCAGGTCACTTATGTGGGTGAGGACGGTCAAGCACACCTTGTAGCTATGATTCATCGCACTGTGTTAGGCAGCATGGAGCGCTTCCTAGCCTGCCTCATCGAGCACTATGCCGGCGCCTTCCCGGTATGGCTGGCACCGGTTCAAGCAGTGATCATCCCCATAGCCGACCGCCACCTCGACTATGCTCAGCAGGTGGAAGCTGAGCTGAAAGCCGAGGGCCTGCGCCTCCAGGTTGACGCTCGCCCTGATAGGATGAACCTTAAGATTCGCGAGGCACAGCTACAAAAGGTCCCTTACATGCTGGTGGTCGGTGATAAAGAGGTGGACACCTCCTCTGTCTCGGTGCGTCTCCGGAGCGGTGAGGACCTCGGCAGGCAGCCGCTACCGCAGTTCAAGGCTATGGCCAGGGCTGCTATAGAGGCCAAGGAATGAAAACCAGCGATAATCCCGTTCCGGTTTAGGGGAATTCGGACAGCAATACCGCAATCAGGGTGAAATAAGGGGGAGAGTATGAAAGGCGGGGACAAAAAGCCTGAAGAAGCTAGAGAATATGTCTTCAGAATGGTAAAGGAACAGGATGTCAAGTTCATAAGAATGTGGTTCACCGACATTCTGGGTTTTCTGAAGAGCTTTTCCATCACTGTAGAGGAACTGCAAAGAGCACTGGAGGACGGGCTGGGATTTGACGGCTCTTCTATCGAAGGTTTCGCCCGCGTCGATGAAAGTGACATGATAGCTCGGCCTGATCCCAATACCTTCTCCATTGTTCCCTGGAGACCTATGGAGCATGCCACCGCCAAGATGTTCTGCGATGTCCTCTGGCCGGGTGGACAACCCTTCGAAGGCGACCCCCGGTACGTGCTGAAAAGGAATCTGAAAAGGGCGTCCGACTTGGGCTATACCTGCTACGTGGGACCGGAGCTGGAGTACTTCTATTTTCGCAGCAACGAGGACACTGGCCCCTTGGATAGTGGCGGCTACTTTGATGTAACGCCCCCGAATGTGGCCAGTGATTTGAGACGAGAAACAGTGCTCATCCTGGAGCAAATGGGCATCGCCGTGGAATATAGCCACCATGAGGTTGCCCCCAGCCAGCATGAGATAGACCTGAGATATACCGATGCGCTGACAATGGCTGATAACGTAATGACCTACCGAATTGCGGTTAAGCAAGTGGCCCAGGAACATGGTGTCTATGCCACCTTCATGCCCAAGCCTGTTTTAGAGGTAAATGGCAACGGCATGCACGTGCACATATCTCTGTTCAAAGGCGATAGGAATGCCTTCTTTGACGAGGGCGACCGCTATCATCTGTCGAAAGCGGCCAAGTGCTTTATAGCCGGGTTGTTGAAACACGCTACCGAGATCACGGAGGTTACCAACCAGTGGGTCAACTCCTATAAACGCCTTATCCCAGGCTACGAGGCACCGGTATACGTTACCTGGGCACGCCGCAGCCGCGCCGACCTTATCCGAATCCCAGAATATCAGCCAGGGAGGGAAAAGTCCACCAGAATTGAGCTCCGCTCTCCAGACCCGGCCTGCAATCCCTATCTTGCCTTCAGTGTGATATTAGCGGCCGGGCTGGAAGGCATTGAGAAGGAATACCCGCCACCCGAACCAATGGAAGGCAACGTCTTCGAGATGAAGCCGGAGGAAAGAAAAGAAAGGGGAATAGGGACACTCCCGGGGAGTTTGGCTGAGGCGATCCGGTTGGCTGAAGATAGCGAGGTGGTGAGAAAAGCCCTGGGCGATCATACGTTCCGCATCTTCATCGAGAACAAGAAGATAGAGTGGGACCAGTACCGAGCCCAGGTGACCGACTATGAACTAAAGAGGTATCTGCCTATCCTCTAGGTAGGGGCAATCCATGAATTGCCCCTACAAATCCCTCTGTAGGAGCGCCTTTCCAGGCGCGATAAGAGGGCTACAATATGTCAGATAGGTTTCCCGCCAAAGGGTTCCACCATCTACGAAAGGGGAGGTGGTCGTATCCAGGGAATTTCTACTTTATAACTACTTCCACTTTTGACAAAGAGCCTATTTTCAGGAATGAAGATATCGTTCGTATTCTTTTTGATTGCCTCCAATGGTTAGAGGCAGATGCGAGACTTGAAGTGCTTTGCTGTGTAGTCATGCCCAACCACCTCCATATGGTAATTCAGCTAGGTGAAAGGCGGACTTTGTCCAAGGCCGTGAACTCTTTCAAGGGGTTTACTGGGAGACGAATCAACGAGATGAGGAAACGGAGTGGGCCAGTGTGGCAAAAGCAATACTATGAGCATTGCATTCGGAGAGAGGAGGATTTGAACCAAATCATTCTATATTGCTACGAGAATCCCTTAAGGGCTGGTTTGGCTAATCAGGCTAGCGAATATCCTTTTTGGAAATGCAAATTTGAGATTGAATCGATGTGAATCGCCCCCGGAAGGGGGCTCCTACATTGCCTTCCCTGTAGGAGCGCCTTCCCAGGCGCGACAAGAAGGCCACAGGCCCATTCACCAAAGGGGCATATTCTAGCCTGAGGCAACGATATCAAGGAAGTACCGGTGGAATCTCACGTCGCTGGTGAGCTCAGGGTGAAAGGCAGAAGCAATCAGCCTGCCCTGCCTGGCAGCCACCACGACGCCGTCAGGTAGCTGGGCCAGAATTTCCACCCCAGGATCAGCTTGCTCAATAGTCGGGGCACGGATAAAAACGGCATGAAAGGGCTCTCTACCTAGAGCTGGTATGTCTATCTCGGTTTCAAAGCTATCCACCTGCCTTCCAAAGGCATTACGTTTCACCCTGACATCCATCAACCCCAGGGTTTCCAGCCAGAAATCAGACGCCTCTCTAGCCAGAAGGATCATCCCAGCGCAGGTTCCCAGAACAGGCAAACCATCCCGAGCCAGGTCTCTTACTGGCTTCATCAAGTCGAACTCCAGCATTAACCTGCTGATGGTGGTGCTTTCTCCACCGGGAATAATAAGACCGTCCAAATTGTCGAGCTGGTCCGGCAGGTAGACGAGGGAGGCCCCCACATCTAATCGCTGTAGAATCCTAACGTGCTCTATGAATGCTCCCTGTAAAGCTAAAACCCCTATTCTCATCGAAATTACGCCTCATCGTCCCACAGTGGATACATTACGAGACCAGTGGGCAGCTTAGGGTAGAAATAGGTGGATTTTGGTGGCATTCTATCGCCCGCATCGGCTACAGCCAAGATACTAGATATAGGGATGGCATTCATCAGAAAAGCCAGTTGATACTCGCCCGAATCTACGCGACCTATGGCCTCCTGCTCATCTTGGGTATATCTGAGGTAGTCTTCCTCCTTTTCCGGAGTATCCACACCTATTAGCTGCCGCAGAATTATCCAGTGAAGGCTGGCCACGTCCAGATTCTTCCAATCCTGGCTGCACTCAGGGGGCAGCATGGCGTCGAGCTTTGTCCTTTCCTTAGGCGTCAGCAAACAGAATCGCCCCTCATCTATACCATAGACGCCTATAGCTATCCCCTTTTTGCCTCGCTCTCCCAAGATGCCTAACCACACTTCAAGCGTATCGGAACGGGTGGCGCCAGCAGGATCGAGGTACTCCAGGTCAAAAAGGACGCTTAACCTTTCCCTCAACTCCAGCGTCTTCTCAGGTTTAGTTAGGCGCACCAGGCGATGGGCAGGTAGTGAAAACATCCCCGGATCCCCGGCATCAGTTAGAGTCATCATCACGAAGTTGTAGGCTTCGTCTCCAGTGCGATGGGAGCAAGCAGCCTGCCGTTCCCTCTGGTAAACTAAGGCTGTCTCATAGCGGTGGTGCCCATCAGCAATATAAAGGGCCTTATCAGCGCACCAGGCCGATATCCGCGCCATGCCTTCAACGTCCTTAATCACCCACATATTGTGACCTACCCCTTGGTGATCAACAGCGCTCAGGTCTGGGTTTCCCCTGGCTAGCTGGGTGAGAAGCGATAGGAGTCCCTCCCTGTGATGGCGGAACATCCCCAGGATAGGACTAACGTTAACGCGGCAGGAACGCAGCAGATTGAGACGATCCGAGACGCGCCGTTCCAAGATAACCTCATGGGGACGAGCTCCGGTGGTGCGCTGGTCTCCCAGCCGCACGCGGGCAGTAAGCCCCCAGCGATGCTTTATGTCGCCTTGGTGAGCAAAGCGGTGCTCGAAGATGTAGAAGGCTGGAGCTGGCTCACGAAGCAGGATGCCTTCTTCCAGCCAATTCCTAAATGTATCAGCAGCCCGGGTATACTTGTTACTCTCCAGAGAGTCAAAGGGGTGATCCTCCCCAAGTTCAAGCCTGACTACATTATACGGGCTCTGCTGATGATAGAAACGCTGCTCCTCGGGCAAGATCGTGTCATAGGGGGGGCTGATAACCGACGAGATATCCCCTATCCGCTCAGCATTGTAGCGAAGACCGCGAAAAGGCTGAACCTCGGCCACTCAGTCTAACCCTTTATCCGTCTTACGGAATATCTCGCCATGTCAGGGGGTACCTATTACGGTACAACCGCAGACGAACTTCCCTGGATGTCCGCCCTGGTTGTGAGCTAGTCCCATCTGGACGTTATCTATCTGGCGCGAAGGCTCCTCAACCTTTTTCTGGATCTGCTTGTATATCTCGTAGACCTCGCGGCAGCCGCTGGCGCCTATGGGATGGCCAAACGACTTGAGTCCGCCGCTGGTGTTGACCGGCATCTCTCCGTCGTGGTAGTAAGCCCGCTTGTCGGACATCTGCTCCTTGAATTTGCCCTCTTGGCACAGCCCCATCGACTCAGAAGCGATCAGCTCGGCAATGGTAAAGCAGTCGTGCAGCTCTACCACGTCAAGCTCCTTCCGCGGGTCCTTGATCCCGGCCTCGGCGTACGCCGCCCGAGCGGCCGCCTGGGTGGCATCCCAGTAGGTGAAGTCGTAGTCCTCTCTCTCCTTGCCCCATCCAGGGCTGGCCGCCATTCCAAAAGCCTTGATGGTGACGAAGTCATCGCGGTATTTCTTGGCGTCCTCAGTTCGGCACAGGACTGCTGCCGAGGCGCCATCAGTCACGCCGCAGCAGTCGAACAGCCCCAGCGGCCAGGCAATCATAGGAGCATTCATGACCTGCTCGACAGTGACCTCTCTCCTGAGGTGCGCTTTGGGATTGTGGGCCCCGTAGTAATGGCTCTTGACCGAGATCTCGGCCAGTATCCTCTTGCCATCTTCTTTGCCGAGGCCATACTTGGCAAAGTAGGCTGTAGCCGCCATAGCATATCTTCCCGGTCCTGTTCCGAAAGCGCCGTACACCGGTTCCCACCTGCCGATCCACACCGAGGGCAGCCCTCCGAAGCCCATGTCCTTACACTTTTCCACTCCACAGACCAGCACCAGGTCATTGGCCTTGGCCGCCAGGGCGAAAGTAGCTCCCCTCAGAGACTCTGCACCGGTGCCGCAGGCGTTCTCCACTCTCGTCACCGGTATGTACTGTGTCTGAAGAGTACCGGAAAGGAGCGTCCCGGTAACCACTCCGCCTTCCACTATCTGCGATCCCCATTGTGTCCCCAGCCAGGCGGCCTCGATATCGTTCAGTTCCACACCAGCGTCCTCAAGAGCCTCATCGACTGCCTCTTTTATCATGTCCGTAATGTCGGCATCCCATCTCTCCCCAAACTTGGTGCACCCCATGCCTACGATTGCAACTTTGTCTTTTATAGGCTCTGCCATGTTTCTCCTTTCCTATGCCCTTACCGGTCGGACTTTCCAGGAATAGTTGTGGACTCCCAGTGCATCGTGGATCTTTCTGAAGGTCATTTCCATGCGCATACCGACGTCAATCGTGTTCACATCCCGGTCGGTCATCTGGCTGAAGACCCTGCCGCCCTCATCGAAATTGACGGCGGCCAGAACATTGGGAGGATCGACGATTGCTGCCCTCTCATCCATACTGAAGGTGGCCAGGACGCCCTTTCGGTGCGACAGCGGTACCTCTTCGAGGAACTTGGAGTCCGCCTGGCAATACATGCAACGCTTCTGGACGGGGAACTGGACCTTGCCGCAATTATTGCACTTGTGTCCGTGGCACCGGTACTGCCAGTTGCGGTCCCTCCACATGGCCGGCAGCGATGTCCTGGGCTTGGTCATGGGCGTTATCTCCAACTGCATGAGATCTCTGAACTTGATGTACTTGCCGTAGTTCTCAAGCATTACCTTGGATTCCAGGTGCTTCTTTATGCCCCTTCTGTCCCTCAACTTGGCTATCCCGTCTCCGACACTTATGATGTGAGCATCAGCGCCGTCGCCGTAGGTGCCCAGGAGAAGCTTGTCTCCTGCATTGGCTTCCTCGAGCGCTCCCACCAGTGTCATCAGGGCGAAAGCTGCTCCCGTGTTGCCAACGCTATCGAAGAGCGGATCCTGTGCATTCAGTCCCATGGCCTTGGCCACAGCTCCGTGGCTTCGGGCATTGGGCGCGTAGAAAGCTGCCTTGGCGAAGTCATTGCCCGTAACGTTATTCGCCTTGAACAGGGCGGAGAGGGCTTTCTTGATGTGCGGCTCATATCCCTCGTCAATGAGAAAGCGCTCCTCCCAGGTCCGGGGCAGCTTATCGTACTCCAGCCTCCAGATGTCAATGAACTCGCTG
>JAUWXW010000210.1 GCA_030616195.1 Chloroflexota bacterium
GTTGTGGTGCCAAAGCAAAACCTGGTGGGTGAGAAGAATCGGGGATTCTTCTATACTGTTACCGCTCTTGAATTTGAACGGGTCCTTTCTGTGGGAGGATTGAACAAGACCTTAGAGGTGTTGGTGGATTATGTAAAGAAGGTGCCTTCCCTGAGAGACAATAGTCTGGTCAGGCAGAAGATATCACAGATAGCCATAGATATTGAGGTAGCCAGGTTATTTGCTTATCGGCTGGCCTGGCTGCAGACCAAGCGTGTCGTGGCTAGCTACGAGGCGGCGGCATCCAAGCTTTTCACCAGCGAGCTGTCACAGAGGATGGCCAGTGCAGGGATGGATATCCTGGGACTTCGCGGTCTGCTTCAGAGAAACGTTAACGGGGCACCGCTTGATGGAAAGATAGAGCACCTCTGTCGAGAGACGCTCCTCAACACCATCGCCGGTGGGACGTCGGAGGTGATGAGGAACATCATTGCTGCCAGGGGGCTTGAGCTTCCCAGATAGGTTCTGGGGCCAAGGTTTCCTTTAACTCTACGGCGTGATACAATAAAGCTCAACTGAATATTGTGATAGGGGTGCCCGAGCGCGAGCGACGGCTTGAATGGAGAGCAAGTCCGGTGAGAATCCGGTACAGTCCCGCCTGCTGTGATAGTCAGAACGTCAGCCCCTGACATTTAGATGCCTCCGCGGAGAAGGTGGTAGGATTTTGATCAGAGCGCCTTATCTTCCCCTTGCTCAGCAGGGCGAGGGGATTTTGTTTTGCAGAGCCCAAGGATAGGGAGGAGATTCGGCATGGATGATCACGTAAGCCGGATACTTAAGGCCATAAAGCCCCTCGATGAGGCAGCAATGCAGGCCGCTCGGTCAAGGCAAGATAGCTTAACTAAGCCGCAGGGAAGTCTGGGAAGACTGGAGGAACTGGCCATCAGGATTGCTGGTATCAAGGGTGAGATGTCGCTGGCGCTGGAGCATAAAGCCATCGTGACCATGGCTGCTGATCACGGCGTGGTAGCGGAAGGCGTCAGTGCCTATCCGCAGGAGGTTACCAGGCAGATGGTGTATAACTTTCTTCAGGGCGGCGCTGGCATCAATGTTCTGGCGGGACATATTGGAGCCAGGGTGATAGTGGTTGATATGGGGGTGGTCTCCGGTTTCGAACCGCATCCGGAGCTGGTTTGTAAGATGATAGATTTTGGCACCAGGAATATGGCCAGCGGAGCGGCTATGACCCGCCAGCAGGCAATAGATACCATAAGGGCAGGGATTGGGATAGTGGAGGCCGAGGTCGCCAGGGGACTTGATGTTATAGGTACAGGTGACATGGGTATTGGTAATACTGCTGCCAGTGCCGCTATTTGCGCTGCTATCACTGGTGAGCCAGTAGAGAAGGTTACTGGCAGAGGCACCGGTGTCAATGATGAGCAATTGGCCCATAAGGTAGGGGTGACCCGGCAGGCCCTGGCCGCCAATTAACCGGACTCAAAAGACCTCCTGGATGTTCTGGCCAAAGTCGGTGGTTTTGAAATAGGTGGCCTGGCCGGGGTTATGCTGGGTGCGGCGGCGCACCGCGTCCCTGTTATGCTCGACGGCTTTATCTCCGGGGCGGCAGCGCTTATTGCTGCCGGGCTGTCACCTGTGGCCAAGGACTATTTCATTGCAGCCCATCATTCGGCTGAACCGGGGCATGGCATAATGCTGGAATACCTGGGACTGACTCCCCTTCTTGACCTGAAGATGCGTCTTGGCGAGGGCACTGGTGCTGCTCTGGGCATCTTTCTTGCTGAGGCAGCGGTGAAGCTATTGACCCACATGGCTACCTTTGATGAAGCGGGGGTTTCCAAGAAAGACTAGCGTGTCGTATCGGACTGTCATTGCGAGGAGCATAGTAGCGACGTGGCAATCTCAGGGAGGGGGGTACATGTGCCCTCCCTGCCGGTTATTGTCGATGTAGTATGGTGATGCGACACTAGGTCGCGGGATAAGTAGATCCGGGGGAAGACTTTGGGCTTTTTCACTAGCTTGAAATTTCTGACTATCCTTCCCCTGATGGCTGATGTCTTGTCCAGTCATTTCACCGGATCATGGCGAATCTTCGATTTTTGATCACCAGAAGAGTTTAAAGCGGGGCTTTGTGTCTCTATAATAAGGACTGGAGGTATTGATACTTGGCTAAATTTCTTCTCGTGAGGCATGGCAAAACCGAATGGAATGAGGCCGGCCGGTATGTAGGGCGCAGCGATATCGGTCTGAGTGCTTTCGGACTTCGAGAGGTTGCGGCACTGGGGCAGCGTCTGGCCGGTGAAAGGATTGACGCCATATATTGCAGTGACCTGAAGCGGGCAGTGCAAACGGCTCAGGCCATCGCTTCAGGGCGCGATGTGGAGCTAGTGCCCTGTGAAGAACTGAGAGAGATGGACTTTGGGGAATTTGAGGGGTTGACCCTTGAGGAGATAAGGCAGCGCCGCCCGGAATTTGATTGGTGGACTGCCCGGGATGCTGACATGCAATTTCCCCAGGGTGAGAGTGTAAGACAGGTTGTGTCGCGGGTGGGTCCGTTTGCCGGTAGATTGGAGACATATGCTGAAGGAGAAACAGTGCTTATTGTGTCTCACGGTGGCACGTTGCGAGCGCTGATATGCCTCTTGCTCAGTCTTGACCTGGAACACTGGTGGCAGATCGGCCTGGACAGCGCCTCCCTCACCGTGGTGGATACCTACCCTGGGCGGACGGTGCTCTCTCTGCTGAATGACGTTTGTCATCTAAGCGATTTGAACAAAGAGAGGTCGTGATGAGGATGGCTGGAAAATGCGTTCTTATACTGGGAGGCGCTCGGAGCGGCAAGAGCAGGCTGGCGCAGGAGATGGCGCAGCAGCTCGGCGAAAAGGTGCTTTTTGTAGCCACCGGCGCTCCTCTCGACGAGGAGATGAGGTTACGCATCGAAGAGCATAGGAAGAAACGTCCCCGGAGCTGGCGGATCCTGGAAGCCGGGGTTGATGTCGGACAGAAGATAATGACGCAGATTGGTGATGCTGAGGTGGTAATAGTTGATTGTATAACCCCTCTTGTTTCCAACGTTATGCTAAGCGCGGGCCATGAAGATAGCGTGGAGCCTGACCAGATAGATTATGCCAGCGCGGAGAGCAAGGTAATGGCTGAGATAGAGGGGCTTATCAGGTGTATCAACAGCGCCAAGGCTGCTTTCATCGTCGTATCCAACGAGGTTGGCATGGGACTGGTGCCGGATCACAGGTCAGGCCGGGTCTACCGCGACCTCCTGGGTAAGGCCAATCAACTCCTGGCACAGCAGGCCGGCGATGTGTACCTGATGGTTGCCGGTATCCCCTGGCAGTTGAAGGGGAAGGACTGAGGTTGCAGTTCCTTGTCAAGCTACGCTGGTGACACTATAATAGCCATGCCCGGCCCTGTCAGACATTGAAAGAGGAGGCCCCCGTTGTCCGAGCTCGAGGTTCTTTTTACCCCAGAGGAAATAAAGGTTGCCGTAGAGAGACTGGCCCAGGAAATACAAAGGGACTACCAAGGCAAGAGCCCTCTTCTCCTCGGTGTGCTGAAGGGCTGTTTTATGTTTATGGCTGACCTGGTCAGGAATCTCGATATGCCCTTAGAGATAGAGTTTGTTGCCCTTTCCAGTTACGGACGGGGCAGAACGAAAACTTCCGGCAAAGTCGACCTGGTGCAAGGCCTGCGCACCCCTATAAAGGGTCGGGACGTCCTTATTATAGAAGATATCGTAGATAGTGGAATAACCCTGGATTTCCTTCTCGATTACTTGAGGCGCAAAAAGCCC
>JAUWXW010000147.1 GCA_030616195.1 Chloroflexota bacterium
GAAAGTCAGGCTTAGCCTCAGCGATAGTCGACGGCATGAGAAGAGCCGAAGGCGATATTGTGGGAGTTATTGACGCTGACCTACAGCACCCCCCCGAGCTAATGGCGCAACTGGTGGAAGCGGTTACGCAGGGGAGTGATATAGCCATAGCTAGCAGGTACGTTGCAGGGGGAGCCGTAGAGAATTGGTCGTTACCCAGGAAGATCGTCTCTAAAGGTGCAATTCTCCTGGCCAGGCCCTTAACTAAAGCACGCGACCCTATGAGCGGCTGCTTCGTTCTCAACAAAGAAGTTGTCATGGGAAGAGAGTTTAAGCCTGCCGGGTTTAAGATACTGCTGGAGATATTGGTTAGGGGAAAATATGAGAGGATCAAAGAGGTGCCGTATACCTTTAGAGAAAGACAAAAGGGGAAAACTAAGCTGGGACTAGCGGAATATGCCAGGTATCTAAAGCTACTATGCAGCTTGTACTTGGTCAGATTGAAAGGCATTTTTTCTACTGGTAGAGCGAGGTAGATTGGACAAATGCAGAGAATCCTGAGATTGGGACGGGTGAACTCTATCTCTGTGGGATGGTTAACAGGATAGCTTTGAGGCACGGCGTGGTCCTGATACTACACTAGGCCAAGCTGGCGCTGCAACCATAACAGCAGATGTACTTTACGAGTTCTTGCCTGTGAGTGAAGAAGTCCGGTGGACAAGTGCTGTACAGTTGGACAAGGGGAACGGGGAGAAAATGGCGTCCCTGCCGAGACTCGAACTCGGAACCTACTGCTTAGAAGGCAGTTGCTCTGTCCTGTTGAGCTACAGGGACACGGTCGGTTCTAGTATATCATAGAGAGGAAAACAGGTTAAGGGTAAGAAGGACAAGAGCCATTTCTTCCACAGCCCAAGAGCAGCCCTACGGCAGCAGATCATTCGCCCTTCAAGTAAGAAGGTAGGTCCTCTGTTCCTATCAAGCCAAGGAGCGATAGGGCAGTAACGATCACCCCGGCAATCAATATGCCCACGGTGATCAAAAGAAGGGCACGCTTGAATTCCATTCTGAGAAGGGAAGCAGCCAGCGAGCCCGTCCAGGCGCCGGTCCCCGGCAGAGGGATAGCCACCAGCAATACCAGGCCAATCCTGTGATACTTTTCAATAATGCCTCCTCTTCTCCTGGTACGTTCAAATATCCACTCGAGGATTCCGGCGAATATCTTGATCCTGCTCAACAGTCTCAGGCCACGCTCAAGGAACAGGAGCAGAAAAGGAACAATCGTAAGATTGCCCAAGAGTGAGACCAGCAAGGAAGAGGCCCAGGGGAGATCGTACACATGTATTGCCAGCGGTATTGCTAACCGGAGTTCCACTATCGGGGCAGCCGAGATAAGGAATATCCACAGATGATGCTCTATATCCATTACAGCTTTCTTCGGTGCGTTAATCCGGCAGCGATATGCCGAACCACTCTACAATGTAACCCAACCCCCACATTCCCAGGTAAGCGACATATGTTCCCTTTATGACTTTCCCCGCCGCACATACCAGGTAGAACTTCCACGGTGGCATCCGCATAGCTCCTGCCGTGGCCCCTATCAGGGCAAAGGCGGGGTTAAATATTGCTGAGCCAACGAAGAGGATCAAATATCCCCTTCTGGTCATCCAACCCTCTACCCGGGAATAGAATCTGTTGCTCCTGTGCTTCTCGGTGAGGAAGGACCGGCCGCCACGCCCGGCGAGGTAGAAGTTGAACGCTCCAAGGCCCTCACCCAGACCGGCGGCTATGCCAACCAGGAAAGGGTATGGCACTATGCCGCCCAAAGCAAATATGACCGGCACACCGGGGACAGGGATAATAATAGTACCTCCGGACATGACGCTGATAAGGAAAGCCCCGAGGTAACTATATTGGTGGAAGTCTTTTACCTCTTCCCTGAAAACTACGGCCAGCGCGGCTATTCCAACAATGAACAGCACTGACAAGATGATTAGATACTTGGCGGCTTTCTTGGAGGGCTGTTGGCGGTCCTCACTGAGGCCATTTGGTTTCGTGGCTGAATTCAGAGGTTCAGAGGGAAGCTTGCTGGAGGGCGCTTTCTGCTCGCCAATGTCTGTGCCCATTTGTTTGCGGTCAAGAATACAGCCAAACTGGGGACAAGTCAACAGAGTGTGTGGGCTTTCCTATTCTGTGAGTCCAATTTCCCCCTTAATCTGTGTTTAGGAGAGCTTTCCCAGCCTAGATAGAAGTCAAACGACGGTAGGTGAAATGACGCGCCTTTGCCTTGAAGGCAGAGGTCTGCGGAGGCGACTTCGGGTCTGTCCGCCCATGCGGACAGACCCGACCTGGTAGTCGAGGTCGTCCCTGACCTCGACATGACCGAGGCGCGGGACAACCGCCGCGCTGCGAAACCCCCACGCCAAGGAGAACTTGAAGCCACGGAATAAGGGGCTTCCATAGATGCATAGGAGAGGCTTTCCAGGCTCAATATCGGGAGGGAACTGCGAGCAGCTTATCGCTAGGAGTTACGTTTCCTCTGTCTCATCAGGGCCGTACCCCAGGCGGGGCAGCACTGCCATTTCTTCACCATGCCTTCTTGGTTTTGCAGGCAAGGCTTTTATCGCCTGAGACAGCCTTGTCAGACTCTTCCCAAGCTGTTTCTCCTTTACCTCCACCACTAACCCCCTCACCCCGACCTCCCAAAGGCATTCAATTTCCTTGTCTGTTAGCTCTCGCTGGGTAGCCACTAACAGGGGTTTATCCACTACATCAGCCAGCCATTGGCAGTGCATCAGGTCGGAAATAGTGAGAACCTCTCCTCCTTCTTTCACGTTGACAAGCACTGCCTCTATTGCGAGCTGATTGATGGTGCCTATCAGCCCCTCGTCTTCTGGGAGGTCTACTTTCAATACTTTGCCTGTGTCCTTGTCTTGAACCAACGCTGCCGGAGCTGTGGCTGCCTCAAAGATGATGAAATCTGCTCCTGCCTTCCTCAATTGCTCCAAGCATCCCTCACTCATCACATCGAGCCACACCCCCCAAGGAATATCCTCTATGGCAGCGGTAACTTGCTTCAGAGCTTGCTCCTCTTCAGGCCCTCGACTGTGTATCAGTATGGCATCAACTTCAGCCTTGGCGGCCTCTGCCATCCTGCCGCCCTCACCTTCTTGCAAACAAGCAATGAGTACCATCTGCTTACCGGACGGTGCGCTTGCTGCCCTAAACCCTAGGGGTTGGGCGGCATTTCCGTAGATCTGGTGCAACTTCTTTACCAGTTTACTCATTCCCCATCCCATCTGGAGCCAACGGTCGGAATCGAACCGACGACCGGCGGTTTACGAAACCGCTGCTCTACCTCTGAGCTACGTTGGCCCAATCCTAGCCCATCCTTTGTCAGTATAGCTGACCGTCGGCTACGTGGCAACCCTCACAGCCACTCAGATGAGAATCGTCTGCTTCGACACGGAGCGCCCCTGGCTCTGTGACCTTGGTCCGTGAATCAGGAGAATCAAGACCCTGAGTTCGCCTGAGGCGAACTCAGGGTCACACAACATAAACACTCTCGGTTTCATCAGGGTACGTCGCAGCTTGGCCGACGATGGAAAATTGACTCAGTATTGCCCGCTCGCTTTCTCCCTGGCTATAAGTGCTGCCCCGATTGCCCCTGCGATTTGGGGGTCCTGGGGCAGCCTCATTACCCTTACCCCTAGTTTGTCCTCCAATACCTTGACCAGGCCCTCGTTCTTGGCACATCCGCCGGTGAGAGCCACGTCTTCAACAAGGCCAACCTTTCCTACCATGGAATTCAACCTGCTGGCTACCGAGTTGTGAAGGCCGGCTACGATGTCGGGCAGATTGACGCCCTCGTTAACCAAGGTTATGACTTCGGACTCAGCAAAGACGCTGCACTGGCTGCTAATAGTGGACGGGTTCGTCGCCTGGAGGGATAGGCGTGAAAGCCCTTCAAGGCCACAGTCGAGCACTCTGGCCATAGCCTCGAAGAATCTCCCCGTCCCGGCAGCGCACCTGTCGTTCATAACAAACTCGACGACCTTGCCCTTTTCGCTCACGGACATAACCTTGCAGTCCTGCCCACCGATGTCAACCACCGTTCTCACCGTGGAACACATCCAGTGAGCCCCTCGGGCATGACAGGTTATCTCCGAAATATTTTCGTTAGCAAAAGGGACCTTGAGCCGACCGTAGCCTGTGCCTACAATGTAGTCCAGGTCCTCGATGGACGACAGGCCGGCCCTTTCGATCGCCCCGTCCATTGCCACCCGCGCCGTCACCTCAGGCTTGGTGGTGGACGGGATAATAATATACGAGGCGATTGTCCCGTCCTTCATGACAACCGCCTTGCCAGTAGCAGAACCTACATCACAACCTCCGACGATCATATCATCTCCTTATCTTGTTTTGTCATTGCGATCATGAGCAACCTCGATAGCCGCCTCTAACCCAGACCCATGGCGGTAAAGAACTGGCTCATCCTGTCCTTTATCTCGTCCACCGTGGTATACCGCGGGTCAAACAGGTCGAGCCCTATGTGCAGGAAGGGCACCCCGATATCGCGGCACACCTCCCTCATCATGCCCACGCTGGCTGCCCCGTCCTTGTGGCCCATGTGGCCCGGCCAGATGACGCAGTCTATTTTGAAATCCTTTACGATCCTGACGATGTCCTTGATGAAGTTGTCGGCGTAACCCCGCGCCTGCCGGATCATCGGCGTGTCGTACAGGTTTCTCTTGGCTAGCCCCCGGAACATGCTCTCTTCGCTTGAGGTGTCTATCGTGGTGTACGGGCAGTAGTTGAACATGTCCATGACGATGTTTGCTCCCCACTCCCCCTCCAGCCACGGCAGCACGTCAGGGAACCATGTGGGGCGGACGTCAAACCAGAGCAGCCTGATCCTCTCCTTCTCCAGCCCGCCCTGCTTCGCCTGCACCCGCTCCTCGGCATCGGCAATCACTTCCTTGAACCAGGCAGTACCTCTGGGATCACCCACCAGATAGTTCTGAGTTATGCCCAGCGCCTGCGGC
>JAUWXW010000167.1 GCA_030616195.1 Chloroflexota bacterium
TCTCTTTCGTGCTTGGCAACGTAAGTATTATATCCTGGGTTTGTTTGCTTTGTCACCCTATTGTGGATGTGTGGCGAAAGGTAGTCAGACAAGACAAGCCAGCAAAGGGGACTGACTGTAGGGGGCGAACTCCGTGTTTCCCCCAAAGGAGGCCGGACAGAGACGTTCGTCCCTATTTGTCGTTCCGAGCAGCACGACGACACAGCGGGCACGGTGCACCGTGCCCCTACACCTTCATCACATCCCTTCGCCTTAAAGAGGGAGGAAAGTTGTTTGCCCCACTTTCCTTGGACCACTATCGAGCCTGGAAAGGCTCTCCTACACATGGATTGGGGAAGGCTCGAATTCAAGGAAGGACCCCTGGCTGACTTTCTGTCTGCCTTACCCATGTTATATACTATAGTGTTGCTCCGGCCGCGAGTATCGCAGAAAACTGGGAGAGATTGAAATAGCAAGCCAAAGTAACGTCTACATGGGGATAGATGTGGGCTCAGTTAGCTTGAACATAGCTATCCTCGATGATGAATTTCGACTCCTTGAAAGCGTGTACGAGAGGACGAAGGGGCAACCTATTCCGGTTTTGATTGATGTCCTCGATAGACTCAAGAAGGACTTTCCCCGGTTGAACGGGGCTGCCAGCACGGGTAGTGCTCGCAACCTTATAGCGGATATCTTGGGGATAGACCGAGAGAATGAAATCATAACTCAAGCCAGGGCGGCTGCCTATTTCCATCCCGAAGTCAGGACGGTGATTGAGATCGGCGGGCAGGACTCAAAGCTGATTTTCCTGGAGGGGGATGAAAGGAGTGGCCAGCCAGTCATTGTGGACCACGCCCTGAATGAGATATGTGCTGCCGGGACTGGCTCGTTCCTTGACCAGCAGGCGTATCGTCTGGGGGTTTCCATTGAGGAAGAATTCAGTGAGCTTGTTCTGAGGTCCAAGAGGCCGACTACTATCGCTGGACGGTGCAGCGTTTTTGCTAAGTCTGACATGATCCATTTGCAGCAGGAGGGAGCACCAACAGAGGACATATTGGCTGGACTCTGCTATGCCCTGGCCAGAAACTATATTAGTAATCTGGGCAAAGGAAAGAGGTTCGAAAAGCCTATAGCTTTCCAGGGGGCTGTTGCTGCCAACAGGGGTGTAGTAAAGGCTTTTGAAGACCTGCTCGGACTTGAACCAGGGGAATTGATTATTCCCCAACATTTCAAAATCACGGGCGCTATAGGCGCGGCAATTATAGCCCTGGAAAGAAGCGGTAGCACGCCGCTTGGCCTTCAAAAGGCAACACAAGATTTGAGACGGTACCTGGCTGAAAAAGCGAAGGTGGTGAAGACGTCTCACTTGAAGACGTTGATTGACAGGGGAGACGGTGACGGATGCCTCGGAGAGAATTCTTCTTCGCCGCCGGGACAGAAGAGGAAGGCATATTTGGGCATCGACGTTGGCGCCTCAAGTGTAAACATTGTCGCCCTGGATGAACACAAAAACCTGTTGGCCAAGAGGTATCTCCTGAAGGAGGGTGAGCCAATCGAGGGGGTCAAGAAGGCACTTGAAGACATAGGTGAGGAGATAAAGGACTTGGTGGAAATCGGGGGTGTGGGAGTGACTGGCAGCGCTCGCCATTTTGTAGGAGATTTTGTTGGCGCTGATTTAGTGATCAATGAGATTACATCTCAAGCCAGGGCAACCCTGGATATTGACGGGGCGGTAGATACCATACTGGAAATAGGGGGCCAGGACTCAAAATACATCTGCCTGAGGAATGGGGCGGTGGTCGATTTCGAAATGAACAAAGTCTGTGCTGCGGGAACGGGCTCTTTCCTTCAGGAACAAGCTGACAGGCTGAATGTAAGGATTGAGGAGGAATTCAGCCAGGCCGCCTTCACCTCCAAATCCCCTGTAGACCTGGGGACCAGATGCACTGTCTTTATGGAATCGGACTTGATACATCATCAACAGGTAGGTGCATCGAAAGAAGACTTGCTTGCCGGTCTCTCTTATTCTATAGCCAATAATTACATTGAGAAGGTAGTAGGAAACAAGAAGATTGGCCAGAAGATATATTTCCAGGGTGGTGTGGCGGGGAATAGAAGCGTGGTAGCTGCTTTCGAAAATATCCTGGGGAGGAGCGTAACCGTACCTGACAATTACAACGTAACCGGTGCTATAGGGGCTGCCCTGATCGCCACGGAGAGAAATAAAGATGCACCGGGGAAAAGCAATTTCGCTGGCTTTAATGTCAAGGATAGAGAATATGAGGTCGAGTCCTTTCAATGCCATCATTGCCCCAACCGGTGTGAGATAAGAAGGATATCAATCGGAGGCAAATTCAGGTCCTTCTACGGCGGTATTTGTGACAGGTATGAAAACACAGGGGGCGAACTCGGCAGTGATGCTACTGAGCCAGGACCACAATACCATCGAGGCTCCCTTGCCGGAGACCTTCCCGACCTTTTCAGGGAGAGGGAAGAGATGCTTATGCGCTACTACAGGGAGGGTGAATTTGATTTGAATTCGCCGGTGATTGGAATCCCTCGAATACTCATGTTCTTCGAGCAATTCCCGCTCTGGGCAGCTTTCTTTGGGAAACTGCAGCTCAGGGTGGTGCTCTCCGACAAGAGTAACAGCAAACTCATTCATCGGGGGCTGCAAGAGGTACTGGCCGAAACCTGTTACCCGGTAAAGGTTGCTTATGGTCATATGGTGAATCTAATAGAAAAAGGCGTCGACAGCATATTCTTGCCCTGCGTAATTGATCTGGAGAAGGACACAGACGACGTAAACAGGAGCTACAATTGCCCCTATATTCAGGCTATCCCCTTTGTACTCAGAGCTGCCTTTGAGACCAGAGCGAAAATCATAAGCCCCACCATATTCATGGCAAAGGAAAAGAGAAACCTCGAGGCGCAGATGATGGAGATAGGCAGGGAGTTTGGGAAAGAAAAGAAGGATATTGCCTCAGCTATAGCTGCTGCACTTGAGGCCCAAGAAGAGTTCGACAGGATGCGCCTGAGAAGAGGTCAAGAGATACTGGAGGGCCTTAGACAGGATAATGAGGCGGTGGTGGTAATAGGCAAACCCTATAACGTTCATGACACAGGGTTGAATCTAAATGTTTCCAAGAAATTGCGAAAGTTGGGAATGATAGCCATACCTTTTGATATGCTGCCTCTAGATAGTGCCGGGTTACCTTCCCAATATTCGAACCTGGTGTGGAAGAACGAGCAGAACCTTCTGAGAGCGGCGATGATCGCCAAGGATAACAAGAGGCTTAATCCCATAATGATCACCAATTATGGCTGCGGCCCCGATGCCTTTTTTGCCAAGTATCTTGAGGATACTATGCAGGAAGACCCCTATCTGGTTATAGAGGTGGATGAACACAGTGGCGATGCCGGGATGGTAACCAGGCTTGAGGCTTTCCTCGATACTCTTGATAGACCCAAAGTAGACGTACAACAGAGAAGGCGAGAAGACCTCAATGTAGTTAGACCTGTCGGGGGGATAAGTATCTTCAAGCCGTCGAAGAAGATTAAGGAGTTGGAGAAGACCCTGCACATGTCCTATGTTTCTGGACACTCCGATATCTGGGCTGCTGCCTTTCAAGCAGTAGGCATAGATGCTCGGGTATTGCCGGAACCTGACGAGCTGTCGGAAGAACTGGGTAGAAAATATGTTTCCTCCAAGGAGTGCCATCCCTATCTGGTTACAACAGGAGATATGGTCAAGAAGGTGCGGTCCCAAGATTTCGATCCCGATAGGTCGGCCTTTGTAATGCTCAACTTCGATGGCTCCTGCCGTTTGAGTCAATACGCCTTATCCCAGAAGCTGGTCCTTAAGAGACTGGGTTTGGGTCACGTGCCAATAATTGCTCCCATCACCTCTATCCGCCACGATGAGGCTACTCGAATGTTTGGCTTGAAGTGGGCCATGGACGTCTGGAAGGGATGGCTGGCCACGGACGTTCTGTTGAAGAAGTTGCTTCATATCCGGCCCTACGAGATAAATGAGGGTGAAAGTGAGAGAGTTTACCAGAAGGCAATAGAGGAAATAGCTTCTGGAATCGTCAAGGGCAACTTTTCTGATGCTTTGGAAAAGTCGATGGCTGCCATGGAGGCGGTCCCGGTCAAGAGGGAGAACAGACCGATCATAGGAATCGTAGGGGAGTTTTATAGCTGCATGAACTCCTGGGCTAATAACGACATAATCAAGGAGCTGGAGTCGCTGGGAGCTGAGGTGCGGTACGGACCGAGCACCACGGATTACCTGGTATATTTCAATGAAGTGTACCCTGGCATTCACTTCTCCAGGGGAGAACGTCTTGCCTCACTCTATTATTACCTCAGAAGGTTCTGGTTCATGAGGTGGAGGGGGAAAATTGAGCGGATGCTGGACGAGGAGATTTACGATCATTGTAGGGTACCCAAGGTGGCACAGAGGATAGAGGCTGCTGCTCCTTATGTGACTGATGCCATAGACCCGGTGGTAACCGTAAACGAGTCTAAGGCGGAGAACTATGCTTCGAGTGGTTGCAGCGGCATAGCTAACCTGATTGTCCTGAACTGCCTCTACGGGA
>JAUWXW010000198.1 GCA_030616195.1 Chloroflexota bacterium
CGCTCAATTCGGCTACCGAACAATACAGTGCTTGAGGACCTGATCCAGACTGATGCTGCCATTAATCCGGGGAACAGCGGGGGGCCGCTGTTTAATATGGTGGGTCAGGTAGTGGGCATCAACGTTGCCATTGCGGCTGAAGCTGAGAACATTGGCTTTGCTATAAGTACCAACACCGTCATTCCCGTGGTTTATGATTTGATCAGGGAAGAAAGTCTAGCTGTTGCCTGGCTCGGGGTGATGATATATACTGTGACTCCGACTGTGAAATCTCAGTATGACCTTGCGGTTGATTCTGGGGCGTTTCTTGTTGAGGTGGTTTCCGGTAGCCCGGCAGATGATGCGGGCTTGCGGGAAAGCGACGTTATCACAGAGCTTGATGGTCAGCCAATAACTAGCGCTGCTGAGCTAAGTGAGGCCATACGGGCCCACGAACCAGGAGATAAGGTGAAGATCGTTTTCTGGCGTGGAAACGAGAAGATGCAAGCCGAAGCTACCTTGGTTCAAAGGCCGTCTCCTTGATAGAGTGGCTCACGTGCTTATTTTGCCTTCTATCGTGAGTTCGGGCCTGTCTATGGTTAGCTGGACAACCTGTTGTAATTCTCCCTCGCCGAAGACCTCCACCCTATCAGTGGCTTGATAGATAACAAGCTATCTGTTGTTGCCAGTGAAGGGCAGTTTTGAACAGGGGGTTCGACAGCCAACTCACTCCCTGTGGCCAGCAGCAGTGTCACCCACCGAATCACGGCGACAGACAGGATGCAACCCCAAATCAGCGATTGCCCCTGTTGTCATAGGGCGGGTGCTCCGCCCGCCAGAGGCCGATCTTCGATCACCCGCCCCGGCTGGTAGGGGACTCGCCTCTGGCGAGTCGGCCGCCAGGGTCGGTGTCGCCTTAGGCGACCCTCTGGCGACCTCAGGAGACCTATGGAGACCTACCCTATGCTTGGGGGATTTCAGTCGCTATTTTCGGGATGCAAATCTTTCATGGAGGGAATAAAATGATGCCTGGAGGATCAAGAAGTGCGAGGCAATTTGAATCGCCAGAAGCTTAAAGAACTGGAGCCGGTCTTCTATCCGCGGTCCATTGCTGTGGTTGGTGCATCCACAGACGAGGAGGGAATCGGGTCGCGGTGGTTGAAGGGCTTAGTCTCCTCTGGTTTCAAGGGTGAACTTCACGCCGTTAATCCCAGAGGAGGCGAAGTCGTCGGCCTAAGGATTTATCCTAACTTGAGAGCTGTTCCCGGACCGGTCGACCTGGTGATAGTCTGCATACCCCGGGCATCTGTACTTGACCTGCTGGATGATTGTGCTGCCAAGGGCGTAAAAGCCGTGTATTTCTTCACCGCTGGATTTGCTGAGACCGGTGAACCCGAGTGGGCTGAGGTGGAGAGGGAGATGGTGAGACGAGCGCGACGCGGGGGATTTAGAATCATTGGCCCCAATTGCTTTGGCGTCTATTGTCCCGAGCACGGAATACCCTACGGGCCATTCAGTGTGCGGACAGAGGTAGGCTCGGTGGGTTTTGTCTCTCAGAGTAGTGGGCATATGGGGAAGATGCTCGAGTTTGGACTGACCCGCGGAATCGGCTTCAGCAAGGCCATTAGCCTGGGCAATGGCTCTGATCTTGACAGCGCCGACTTTCTTGGAGTATCTGGCTGGTGATCCTAAGACTGGCATTATCGGCGTTTATGTGGAGGGGCCGCGAGACAGCCGCCGCCTGTTTGAAATAATCCGAATTGCCTCTGAGAAGAAACCGGTAGTGGTATGGAAAGGCGGAAGGTCACAAGCCGGAGCCAGGGCTACTGCCTCTCATACTGGTGCGCTGGCAGCCTCGGCCGCTGTGTGGTCGGGAGCATTGAAGCAGGCAGGCGCAATCGAGGTGCAGGGTATGGACGAGCTGGCCGACACTATCCTGCTCTTTGAGAAGGTGGGGCGGCTCCGAGCAGGCAACGTTGGTGTTATCTGCGGGATTACCGATGGGGGTGGTGGTGAGGCGGTGTTGGTGTCCGATGCCTTTGCTGCCGTTGGCATCGAGGTGCCCGCTTTGACTGAGAAAACAGGCCGGGAGTTGGTAAGCCTTCTTGGTCAGGTAGGGAGCGTCCTGTGCAACCCGGTGGATCTGAGTCAACGCTACGGGGATCCGCAGGCGCTGGGGCGGGCTATGGAGCTGGTAGCCGGCGAGCCCGATATCGACCTCATCGTAGTGTATGAGACGGCAGGGGCAATTCTGGAGTCTTTTCCCGGGGAAATAGTCAATGCACTCAATGGCACTATTATGAACTTCGGCAAGAGTCAGAGCAAACCCGTGGTTGTTATTCTGCCACCGGGGCCAGCCGAGATGCGGCGACTTGACATAGAGCGCAGGCTCTCTCGGGCAGGCATACCTGTTTTCCCCAGCATAGAACGAGCGGCCAAGGCTATCAGCAACGTGAACGGATACTATCGCACCCGTGCCAGAGGTCCGAAAAATGAAACGGCGGCAGAAGGCCAGTTGCTGAGGGAAGTAGCCGAATAGGTTGAGAGGCTGGCGATGAAAGACATGGAGCCTGCCAATCTGTGTGAGACCTGCCGGAAAGAGCTTGAGTGTTTGGAGAAGGGAGTCTTTGAACAGGAAACCTGCGATGAGTACCAGCCTTTGCCCATAGGTGAGTTGCTCGCCCGCGACGAGTTTGTGCGGGCAGTTATGGTGGGAGCTTGCCCGAAATGTGGCAGTCAGGATGCCTACGGTTGTGAGAACAATCCTTTGTTGCAGGATGGCACCATTGGACATTGCCTGGACTGTGAAACCTATTGGTGCCTGGAGTGTGACTACGTATTTGAGACGATAGGGGAAGGAATGCAGTGCCCGCACTGGGCGATCTGTACCCAATGTTCAGACGAAAACGGTTATCTGGATCCGGTTGAGTTCGAAGAGAGGTTTTGTCCAACATGCCAGTACTATGATGACGGCTGCCAGCTTGAAGATCCTTTCGACTGTGAAAAGCAAAGGCACTACGTGTGCCCTTATGAGGGCGATGTTTCGGAATGCCCTAAGATTGAAGAGTTTCTGCAAGAGCAGACTTGACCCCAGAATTGCTCCACCCTTTTCGGACCGAGCTAAAGCTCGGTCCCTACATTGTTCTACATCCCCCTGGCAGCTGGGGCCATTTCATTCCAAGTAGGGAACGACCTTCAGGTCGTTCCGCCAGTTTATTCCATAGCATGATTCTTTCCCTCATGTGAGCAGCATCACAAACCCCCACGTCATTGCGAGGTCGCCTAGGGCGACCGAAGCAATCTCAGGGCGTGTCTCCGAAGGCGACTCGCCGTGGCCAGCTTCGCTCATAATGAAGAAAGAGGACGTTATCCACGGAATAAGGCTTGATCGAAGTCATATCAAGTCTTATGCAGGCCTGGCCCGTGCCAGCGATGCTATCCCGGCTATGAATGCTGCCAGGGCAATTCCCTCATGGTGCCACAAGGTGTACATTTGCTGCCACTCCCACCTGCTGTAACCGATCAACTGGTGCAGGGTGAGGACGATGCTCAGCAATATGAGTATTGTGCCAATGGTTCGGCTAGTCATTTCACTCCTTCGTCTCGAGCTGTTTTGTGGCTATCCTTGTCACCCCCAGCGTTACGTTGTAGCCGTGAATGCGGTGCTTTCCCACATGAGCGCCTTCTTGAGGTGCCTGGCAAATAAGTTGCTGGGACAGCGTCTCCTGCTTGATGTAGGTGGATAGGTTTTCGATGGCCTGCTGGAGAGGCGGCTCCGCCTGGTAGCATGTTACGATGTAATCGGCAATGTCAAATCTAGCATTGCGCCGCATCGTCTGCAACCGATGCACTACCTCGCGTGCCAGCCCTTCTTCGATGAGCTCGTCAGGAATGTCTGTAGACAGACCTACTACGTAGTCCCCTTCCGTGGCCAGAGAGTAGCCTGCCTGGTCAATTAGGTCGCTCTCTTCCCCAACAAGTTCCATCCGTTTTACGTTGAGTTCTTCCAACACCTGGGAGGCAAGCCTTTCCAGCG
>JAUWXW010000250.1 GCA_030616195.1 Chloroflexota bacterium
GGCTGCTTGTTCGTTGCGACCACGATCCCGAGCAAGTTGTTCGGCCCAGGCCGCGACATGCTCAGTTACCTTCTTCTTCATAGTCTCAGATATTTCTTCGCCACCGCCGGATACCGGACTGGCGGCACCGATAACACTAAACGGAGCCATGGCGGCGACGTGAGCAGCAAGGGTGATAAAAGTACCCGCCGAGCCTGCCCAGGGATCAACATATACTACCACCGGTACCTCTGCTCCCGTGATCCGCTTCACTATGTCCTCCGTAGAGGAAAGCAGGCCGCCTGGCGTATCCATGATAATGATGACTGCTTGAGCGTCATCTTCCTCCGCCTTAGTGATGCCCCGATCAAGGTAATCGGCAAGAGGCGGAGTGACTGCTCCATCGAAGTCGAGCACAACGACTAGAGGCGCGGCAGCGCTTACGCTGGCTGTAGCTAGTACAGCCAAAAGGATGACCAGTATGACAAATAGGAAAACTAGGTGAGCGTGCTTCAGCATGGGGGACTAATCGAGACCTTTCTCTTAATTATAAGCCAAGAACGCCCATGCCACAAGTATAAGGAGCCCAAGATTCAAGGTTATACATGATACACCAAAGCGCTAGTCAACTGATAAACTGGTGTCCCACCTGCTGCATATCATAAACAGAGGACGACTGCGTTCATGCTGAGTCAGCCGACTCCCAGGAGAGCCAGGTATTCGTGCTCCCCGCAGCAATTGGCCTTCAGCAGTTGTGGTATAATTGATATGCAATGGAAACCGGAAAGACAATAGCTACCAACCGGAAAGCTTACTATAACTATAATATCGATGAGACCGTAGAAGCGGGCATCGTGCTCAGTGGCACGGAGATCAAGTCGCTTCGGGCCGGCAAGGTGAGTCTGGCCCAGTCTTTTGCCAGACCGGAGAGGGGCGAGTTGTGGCTGCTCAATGCCTACATTGCTCCCTATGAGAGCGGCAACCGCTATAATCATGAGCCGGCACGGCCTCGGAAGCTGTTGATGCACCGCGACGAGATCAATAGATTAACAGGCAAAGCGATGGAGAAGAGGTTTACCCTGGTGCCTCTCAAGTTGTATCTCAAAAACGGCCGCGCCAAGGTGGAACTGGGGTTGGGGAGGGGGAAGAAGCTCTATGACAAGCGTGAGTCTATTGCCCAGCGCCAGGCAGACCGGGAAATAGAACGAACCTTAAAAATGCGCCGTGTCAAGGTATAGCGGGGACGAGTGGGTTCGACAGGGGAAGGCGTTACAAGATTGCAGGCTGAGGTGCCACTACCCTCATAAAACAAGTGGCGAAAAATAACTGGCGAAGAACCAGTACTCGTAGCAGCCTAACAAGCGCTGCCACCGTCCATCCTGACCTCTCCTCGATGGGTCGGGAATGGGCGCCGCAAAGTCGAGGTGCGGCTGCTCGGAAGTCGATAGGGGCAGCTCAAGAAAAATCGACTGGCTCGGCCAAACTCGGTTGACAGAGGTTGGCTGAGTGACATCAAAGAGTCAACTAAGCTTGTAGTAGATCTTGGGCAAATTCCTCTGGACGGGGAGTTCAACTCTCCCCCGTCTCCACCAGCTTAGAATCGGGCTCCGCCTCCACGGCGGAGCCCGTTATTGTTTATACTGCAGCTTCATCAGGGTTGAAGAGTATCACTTGCCACTCCAAATCCCCGACTACGGGCGCTCCTGCCCTGTTGGCAGTACTGCTTTGTACCGTTGGCGCCCTCAGCCTATTCACTGGTCTCATATTGTATACCATCAGGTCCTTCTTCAAGTGAAGCTGCTTCCACGGGGAGACTCTGCGGGATGCCAGTCAGGATGCTGCCGGGAGGGGAGCCGGCAGCACTTGACAAGACCATTGTTTCTGTAGTAAATATATCTGCGCGGGGCCACATTTCTAAGATATAACCATCACAACCTATGCCCTTTCAGATTAGCATGTATGATAACATCATACCCTATATCTTAATACCAACCTGACATTGCGGTGAATTGATGTTGGTTTCGGGGCCGAAGCTAAGTGCTGATGGTAATAGTCCTTGCACTGAGCTAGAAAGAGCGAGCGAATGAAGCTTGGAATCCTATTGTCGACATTTGTCGTGGCTTTGGTGGCAATGGTCGCATTTTCTTTCTTTGAAACGGCTGGTGCCTCACAGGGCACGCAGCAGGTTATCCCTATCGTCAATGTGGATTCAACGGCTGTCCTTAGCATTGTGAGTGGGACAGACCCAGGCAATAATGATGCGATTGATTTTGGCAATATGGCTGCCGGGTCTACCCAGACAAAGACGTTGGTTTTGGGCATTACTGCGAATGATGCCTGGCAACTTACGGTGAGCAAAGGCCAAGACTTAAAGTGTTCTGACGTAGGGCAGCCAGGCTACAATGAGATTATCCTTTCTGCTGACTTTACCTTTACGTCAAGTGCCGGCACTTCGGCACCAGCGGGAACACCAACCTATGTGACTTCAGATACCGAGTTCGGAACAGCAGGTACCCCAGCCAATGTGGTGGTTTGTGATTCAACGACCAGTCAGTCGAGTGTGCAGATAACCTATAAGCTGACGGTTCCCGCCGACCAACCGATAGGCTACTATAGTGCTCCTCATACTTACACCCTGATAGTGGGGGAGTAATAGTCATAGCGATGCAAGGAAATCTGCCAGGTGCAGATTTGGCCTCCGCCTCTTCTTATGCAAGCAATCCTAGCCTGGCAAGATGTTAATGACAACGACGTTGACCGTCTTCTGACCCGTGCAGGAATTCTCCTCCACACTGACTGTAGATGTTGACAGGCTGTAAGAAGGCAAGCATAGCAGCGATATTGCTGCTGCTATTCCTTCACCTTCATCTCCTCTGGCTCCCCACATTCGCTCAAGGTGGAATAAAAGTCTGGCCGACCAA
>JAUWXW010000059.1 GCA_030616195.1 Chloroflexota bacterium
TATCAAGCGGAACATCGCCTATCACTGGAGGAGGCGGCTCGCCAGGTGCGGGATCAATTCTTCGCCCAAGTGGCGGGCAAAGTGGGAGCGCGGAGGGTAGCGGTAGGACATACCGCGGATGACCAGGCAGAGACGATCCTGATGCGTTTGCTGCGCGGAACGGGGACTCTTGGACTACAGGGGATGCAGCCCTTGACTGAGTGGGACTCACTTGGCGGCGACACGGGGCTAGAGATTATCCGCCCTCTGCTGGAGGTAAGCAGAAAGGAAGTGGAGGCATACTGTCAGCAGCATGCGCTGGCTCCAAGGGAAGATTCCTCCAACCTCTCCCCTTCCTATCTCAGAAACCGCATCCGTAATGAGCTCATGCCTCTACTTCGAAGCTACAACCCAAAGATCGATGAAGCTTTGCTTCGGACGGCAGATACCCTGGCCAGTGAACTGGCCTTTATTGAACAACAGGTATCCCAGTTATGGGACAAGGTGGTCAGCCAGGAGGGGAAAGCGCTGGTCCTGGAGGCGAAAGAGCTGAAGTCTCTCCATCCTGCCGTGCAGCGCCATTTGCTTCGCCAGGTGCTAAGGAGACTGCTGGGCAGCCTGGAGGATATTGAATGGAAGCATATAGAGATGATGAGGGATGCTTTAGCCTTACCTAAGGGTAAGCGGGTGACCTTACCTCGAGGGTTGACTTTTCATGTAGAGAAGGAAAGGTATAGGGTAACTGTGGGTTGAAATGGACTGGGCGCAATACCATGGATCGGTTGCCACTTAGATCGCTGCGTGCCCGTGAGGCCGCCCGAGAATTGGCTGCTGAGGCTCACGTCGAACCACAAGACGGGAAGCCCCTCTTCGAAACCTCTTCATACTTGGAGCAGTCCACCTCACGCACCTCTCGGGTATAGGCCTCCAGCTCCTATGGCTACACAGCCACCTCTAACGCCGACAATACCAACATCATAACCTGTGAAATACTTGGGTGCTAGTCAACATCAGAGGAGTAATGCGGACTTGCTAATTCGCCACAGGTGTGCTATGCTGCAGGTAACTGGTTCCAGTTTAGGTTGTCAACTGTCTGTAAGACCGCACAAGCGTATCTATGGCTTTTGGATGACCCGACTCTAGCCAAATATCTGTGGAAAGGAGGTCATCCAATGAGCTATACGGATAAAGAGCTAACGTGCTTGGATTGTGGTTCCACTTTCACCTTCAGCGTCGAAGAACAAGAGCTGTTCGCCACCAGAGGCTATACCAACGAGCCTAAGCGATGCTCGCTTTGCCGTGCTTCAAGGAAAGCCCGAAGTGACAGCTCGTCTGGCTACAGTACCAGGCGACAGATGTTCCCTGCGGTGTGCGCCGATTGCGGCAAGGAAACCGAAGTACCCTTTGAGCCGCGAGAAGGCAGACCAGTCTATTGCAGCCGTTGCTATGACAAGGTCAGAGCGAACAGTCGCTACTAGTTGAGCCGTAGTCAACCATTGGAGGCCGGGGACTATCCCGGCCTTCGATGCTTCTAGATTTGGCAGATGCGTCTGCCTATCAACTTCAATTCAGGGAAAAGAGCAGTCTTTCCAGAATACATGTGGGCAATCTGTGATTTCGCATCTGGCCTGCTCCTCAGGAATCGGTTGGGGGCAGCAGATCAGCTCGACTCTTATGGCTACCGGTCAAGTCCACCGGTGGGCGAAGAGGAACGGCTGGATACCCAGGAAGATAGACTAACCAGGAGGTATCGTTGGTTCGAAATTACCGCCGTGATATCAGAAACATAGCCATCATAGCTCACGTTGACCACGGCAAGACCAGTCTGGTGGATGCCATGCTTAAGCAGAGCAAGGTTTTCCGTGATAATGAGTCGGTGGGGGAGTTTATAATGGACCGGAATCCCCTGGAGCAGGAAAAGGGCATCACCATCTTGGCCAAGAACACGGCCGTGACCTACCGGGGCGTCAAAATAAACATCATCGATACCCCAGGGCATGTCGATTTCAGCGGAGAGGTGGAGCGGGTAATAAATATGGCCGATGGGTGCCTGCTCCTGATAGACGCTGTGGAGGGGCCAATGCCCCAAACCAAGTTTGTGCTGCAGCAGGCACTCAGAAACGGTCTAAAACCCGTTGTGGTCATCAACAAAACGGACCGAGAGAATGCCCGGATAGCCGAGGTAGATAGCCTTACCCAGGATCTCTTTCTGGAATTGGCCACGAGTGCTGACCAGCTTGATTTTCCCGTGCTCTACGCTAGCGCCAAACATGGCACCGTGGTGACTGAGCCAGGGGTTGAGGGCACAGACCTGATTCCCCTATTCGAATGCATTCTGCAACAGGTTCCACCGCCGGTGATTGAGTCCGGCCCGCTTCAGATGCTGGTTTCCAATCTGGACTATGATGACTACAAGGGCAAGCTCGCCATCGGCAGAATTCTGCGGGGCAAGATCTCTCCCCATGACCCCGTGGTCACTCTGGATAGAGACGGGAACATTACGCCACAAGAGATTGGGCAAGTATTCACTTACCAGGGTCTCGATGTGATCGAGGTCAATGAAGCCCTGGCTGGTGATATTGTTGCTGTAACCGGGCTCGAGAGAGTCAACATTGGGGATACCATTGCCACCCCGGAGCAGCCTCAGGCCCTGCCACCTATCGATGTAGGCGAACCTACAGTGGAGACGACCTTCGGGGTAAACACCTCGCCATTTGCCGGGCGGGATGGCCAATTCTGGACCTCCCGTCAGTTGCGGAAGAGGCTCTACAAGGAGCTGGAGACCAATATCAGCCTCAGGGTGAAGGATACCCAGGGCCCTGACGTCTTTTTGGTGGCAGGCAGGGGGGAACTGCACTTGGCCATCCTGATTGAGACAATGCGCCGTGAGGGCTATGAATTCGAAGTGTCCAAGCCGAAGGCCATCACCAAGGTAGTGAACGGCAGGCTTGTCGAACCTGTGGAAGTCCTTGCCATTGATATGAAGGACCAATATGTGGGGGTCATAACGGGGATTGTAAGCAAGCGAAAAGCCCAGCTCACCGATATGCGCGTTGACGGCCGGGGCAATGTACGCCTTGAGTTCCACATCCCCACCAGGGGACTCATTGGCTTCCGCAGCGCTTTCATGACTATCACCCGGGGTGAAGGCATAATGAACACCCTGTTTCTGGGCCATGAACCCTGGTTTGGAGATATTCTTTCGACTCGTAGCGGGGCTCTGGTGGCATCTGCAGAAGGCGTAGCTGTTACCTATGGGATAAACAACGCTCAGGGGCGGGGCATCACCTTCGTCGAACCCGGTACATCTGTCTACGAAGGCATGATAGTAGGGTTGAATTCCCGTGGAAACGACCTGGCTGTCAACGTATGCAAGGAGAAGAAACAAACCAACATCCGTTCCTCTACTTCGGACATTGCCATTAAGCTGGTTCCTCCTGTCAGGCTGAGCCTGGAGGAAGCCTTGGACTTCATTAACAGTGATGAGCTGGTTGAGGTGACTCCGAAGAATATCAGATTGCGGAAGAAGTTGCTCACCCAAGAGCAGCGGCTGAGAGCCAGCCACGCCGCCCAGCGAAGCCTCGAGCAATCGGAGTGTGCTCGAACCAGTATATAACAAGGGCTTCGCGACCGACTGACCTGCCCCGCAGAAATCGGCCCAGGAGATATGTTGGACTCTGAACCGACAGCTGGTCCTTTTCGAGCCGGTGGTTGGTAATGGCCTGTTCTGCTTGACGGGTGGGGGCACGCTTTTGGAGGAGCGGGTTCTGGATACTCGCTTACTCCTCGCTCCCCCAGTTTTGCATAAGCTTCTTGAGCTGCTCCGCCAGCTTGGGACTCGATTTCAGCCTTCTGACAAAGACAGGGCAGCCTTCCAGGAGCACGTTCTGTGCTACTGCTGCCATATTCGTCAGGAGGTTGCGCAACTCCTGTTCGCTCGTTTGGTCATAGCCCGTCCCCGGCGTCATCTGACGCATCTCCCGTATCAAATCATCAGTCCCAAACCTCATGGGCATGACGCAGGCTTTGTACCAGGGACATTCTTTGCACTCTATCAGGGAAGAAGCTTCGTCTAATATATCACCCATTTCTATCCTCCGTCAGCAATCTCTCCAAGGAGCCCTTCGGTATGATCACCTACCAACCTCGCTTTCAGCAAGCGATTGGTCAAGTCTTGCTCACTTTGAGTGAACACCCGAAGGTAATTGGCAGTAAGCCCGCTCCAGGTTGCTCGGTCCAGTTTACTTTCCCATAGCACTGGCATAGTTCGACCAAAGAACTGTTCTCTGAAGCGTTGGGCGCTTTGCCGGGCCAGTGCCAGCATCTGCTGAGTGCGGTCTTTCTTCACGCCTTCCTTGACTTGACGAGGCATTGTCGCTGCTGCCGTACCCAGACGTGGAGAATAGGGGAAGACGTGAATCTTGGCGTAGCCCATCCTCTGGCAGAAGCGATAGCTCTCCTCAAATTCCTTCGCCTCCTCACCAGGGAAGCCAACAAGGACGTCAGTAGTAATGGCCAGGTCGGGAATTGCATGGCGAACCAGGGATACTGCCCTCTCATAATCGGCAATGGAGTATCCTCGGTTCATTCGGTCCAGTACAGCCTGACAGCCACTTTGCAGAGGCAGGTGCAAGTGGGGGCAGAGACGGTCATCAGCCCACAACCTTACCAGCTCCGGGGTTAAGTCCTGAGGTTGGAGAGAGGACAGGCGCAAGCGCTGCACCCCTGTCCTCTCCAGGATATGCTCAATCAGGCGTGGCAAACCACCGGGGCTTTGCCCGTTCCACCTGTAGGCTCCTATTTTGGTTCCGGTAAGGACCACCTCCTTATAGCCTGCCGCTACCCTTTCCTTGACTTCCTGTAGCACTTCTTCCGGGGGTAGGCTGTGTTCCCTGCCTCGAGTGTAAGGTACTATACAAAAAGAGCAGAAGCTGTTGCAGCCCTCCTGAATCTTCAGCAAAGAGCGGGTGCGGCGGTGAAAACCTGGGCGCGGATTTCCTGCCTCCTTGCTCCCCAAGTTCCTGTTTCCTTCGACCAGTTCCACCAGGCGATCTTTTTCCCTGTTGCTCAAGACAAGGTCGACTATTCCCAACCGGCTTAGTTGCTCCGGTGCTCGCTGAGCGTAGCAGCCGACAGCCACTATCAGCGCTTGTGGGTTAGTGCGACGTACTGACCTGAGCGACTGGCGTGTCTTACGGTCGGCAACGTGGGTGACAGTGCAGGTATTGAGCACATAAATGTCAGCCTCTTTGACCGATTCCGTCAGTTGACATCCTTTATTGAGGAACTGCCGGGCAAAGGACTCGGTCTCCGCCTGATTCAGCTTGCAGCCCAGGGACTCCAGAGCGACTTTGTTCATTTCTGTTTCCAGCTTATTCTATAGCGGACGGGCTTGGACTTCAATAAGTAAGCTGCTGGTGCGAATCTGAGGGGTTCGCCTTGAGGTGCCTGGCGGACAGACCTGAGGGTCTATCCCTGCTCCAAGTCTACTGGAACCCTTTGTCACGCTTTAGGTAGAGATAACGGCTCGACGCGGTTAGAACAGAATCGCCTGGGGCCGCGTTAGCCCCGCCTCTTCTTCTTCCTGATGGGCAGGGAGTTAACTCTGCCACAGTGAGGGCAGCGAATGGTGTTGCCTTTGAACTTGCGGGGGACATGCAGCTTCGTGCCACATGCGCAGTTGACCAGACTGTGGTCGCTGTATTTCCACAGAAGGTCAGATGTTTCTCTCGCCCGCTCGATCCTCTCAGGTTCCCTCTCTGCGGTTTCCGGCCCTCGTGCGGCCAGAGCAGCCCCACCTGCCAGAGCCGCGCCAGGAATGACCGCTTTCCCACCTTGGTGAACTTGAAGGTACGCGTTCTGATAGTCACCCAATGAGGCACCGCCAGCCATACTACGCAGTATTCTTATTCTCTCCGACAGAGGTGGGTGGGTACTGCTGAGGTCCGTGGCCGCTCTCCCCTTCTTACGAAAGGGGTTAACGATGTACATTGGGGCCGTAGCCTTATTAGCTGTTTGCAGTTGGCCGGTGGAGGCACCCAGCTTCTCCAGTGCCGAGGCCAGCCCTTCCGGATATCTGGTGTACAGTGCAGCAGAAGCATCGGCCAGGTACTCCCTCCTCCTGGAGATGGCGAAGTAGATCAGTTGGGCCAGAATCGGCGCCAGTATCATCAAGGCAATAGCTACGAGAAGGACTATGATCTGCCCTTGGCCACCTCCCGAGGAGCTTCTCCTGCCGCCATACATGGAGCTCCAAAGAGCATGTGCGTTGCGTACCAGGCCAGCATGACGATAGTCCCCAGAAGGATACTGCATAGCGACATCAAGAGTACATCGCGGTTCTTAACATGAGACATTTCGTGAGCGATGACACCCTGCAATTCATCGCGGTTGAGTTTCTGCAGCAGTCCGGAGGTAATGGCGACGGAGGCCCGTTTGGGGTCTCGGCCGGTGGCAAAGGCATTTAGCGCCGGGTCGTCGATGATGTAGATGTCGGGCATTTTCTCCAGTCCTGAGGCAATCTTCATCTCCTCAACCACGTTATAGAGCCGGGGATGGTCGTCACGGCTTATCTTCTTTGCTTTAGCCATGCCCAGTAATATGCTGTCTCCCCCAAAAAAGGCAACCATGTTCATGATTCCCCAGACTACGAGGGCGACAATCAAACCGCCGATACCGCTCCCTAAGAGGGCTACACCTATGGCATAGCCAATCACTAGCAGCAGTCCCGCCATGCCTGCTACCAGTACTACAGACCTAAACTGGTTAGATCTGATTTGTTCCCACATACTTTACCGTCTCCTGATTAAGTGAAACTAACCTTGGGTACTTCTCTCTCCGCGGCTACCTCAACCTCAAAGAACTCGCCAGCCACAAAACGGAACATGCCTGCTACTATATTCGAAGGGAACATCTGGGTTTTATTGTTATACCGCAGGACTGAATCGTTGTAGTACTGCCGAGAGAAGCCTATCTTGTTCTCAGTCGAGCTCAGCTCCTCCTGGAGAGCCAGGAAGTTCTGGTTGGCTTTCAGATCGGGATAATTCTCCACCACAGCCAGCAGCCTGGACAAAGCCCCGCTGAGTTCACCCTCAGCCTTGGACTGGGCGCCAACACCGGTACCTACAGCTCCCTGGGCCAGGTTACGGGCATTGGTAACCGCCTCCAACGTCTGGCGCTCGTGCGCCATATAGCCCTTAACTGTCTCCATCAGGTTAGGGATGAGGTCGTGCCTCCTCTTGAGTTGGACATCAATCTGTGCCCAGGCGTTCTTCGTCTGATTTCGCAGCCTCACCAGGCCATTGTATGGTACCATGAGAAACAAGATAAGAAGAACCACGATAACGCCGATAACGATGCCTACAACCATAAAACACCTCCCAGAATGGATTTGCGCTATTCTCTAGCCTTGAAAGCCTCTCCCAGAAAGGCGATAACTCGTTCCTGCTTGCCACTGGTGCCAGAATCCGTGTCCGCAAGCTGCCTTATTATATCATTGAGCTCGCCACCATCGAACCATAGTCCATGTCCCCGGGCGCAGATATCAATGAGTACCTCTGGCTCAGAGCCTATCACAACCTTTCTCATCTTCTTCCTGCATATTGGGCATGGCCTTGCCTTTTCGGTCACCTTTTTGTCGGGCAGGGCCATTATCTCATCCATGGTGAAGGCCGACCCATCCAGCGCCAGGCGTTCCAGCAAGAGTTCCAGTTCTCCAGCATCAAACCAGACCCCAAAGCATTCCGTGCAATAGTCGAGTTCGATTCTCTCATGCTCCACTACCACCATCACTCCCTTGCATGCCGGACAGTCCACGGCTTTCCCCCTTTTAACTTAGAAGCTGCCTGATTTCACCTGGCATTCAAGTATAACCAACATCGTTTTTTCTAGCAAGCGAAGCTTACACCGCGGAATCCGGGCGTACAGGTTGAAAAGACCCCTACCTGGTGATCGTCCACGCCGCCCCCAGATTGCCACGTGGCTGCACTCCTCGGAATCCATCATGCTGATTCACACCAGCACCACCGAGGATGAAAATGGTCTATTGTCATGACATTAACACTAGGTGAACTAGGGGCGACCGGGTCAGTCGCCTCAGGCGACTGACACCCACAA
>JAUWXW010000187.1 GCA_030616195.1 Chloroflexota bacterium
GTAGAGTACCTGTCGACATGAAGACGTTGCTTGATAAAGTAAAGGCACTTCTTGTTTGGAGTCAGACCCGCCCCTTGAAGACTCTGATCATCGTCATAGCAATTGAAACCTTTGTTTTTCTTTCTCTCCTTGTCATCTTCCTCTGGGTGGTCATTACCAGATAGGAGATGCCGTGGCTACGGACACGCCCCACGAAATTGTGAAGCCCCTTTTACGGAACTCCTTTAGTAGTGGTATCTATCATTCTGAAGCCGGTCTGGAGAGGTCGGTCGACAGCGACTCGCCGTGGTGAGTCTCTAAAGGCGACTCTATCGAGCTTCACACGCAGTAAGAAGCAGCCCCTGAATCAACGGATTAAGGTAGTGGCTTTGTAGCGTTGGTATAGAATCTAATGTTTCTCAGCAGACAGGCTAGGAGCGGGGTCTTGGCCCTTTTACCTCGCTTGGCAGGCTTTTCATCTGGCCCCCCGAAGCTCTAGTGTTACCGGCGGTCACAGCTTTCAACCAGTGAGATTCCCTGTACTAGCCTGTCTACTGATCGGTCTTGTTAGGACCTTACTTCCGAGATGGTGTGCTACAGTCCGTCTTGATCCGACACTGGGATACGAACTAGCACAAGCGTGATCCATAATATAGCGTTACTTGCCTTCTGTCAAGCCCTTGTCCTCTCCTAATTGGACATCCAAACCTTTAGAGCTTTTGACACCTATGTCTCTATATCTGGCGATCGGGAGAAGTTCGCCTGATCCTTTGTCCCACCGGTGGTGTGCAGGTTAAGACCAACCGGATTGCTCTTTTAGGCCATGCAGCCCGGCTACCTTGTCGGGGTATGCCTTGTTGAATTCGATCAGCTTGCGTATGGCCTGAGATGCCCCTCTCACCGACAGGAAGAAAGGCAGACCGGCACCAAGACATATTTGCTGGGTCTTTAGCGAAACCTGCCATGAAGCGTCGTTGGTTACAGAGTGGAGGACCATGGCCGCAGGCAGGCGACACATCTTGGCTGCGGCGATCATTGGCTTCAGGGCAGCATCTATGAGCCAGTCGCGGACAGGAACAGGAGGCGCATCAAAGGCATAATGGAATATCACTACGTCCAGTTCCCGCCAGTCTTCAAGTATCGGAACTAGAGCTTGCCATCCCTCATACGACCCGACGATGGGAAAGGCATCGATGGGATTGCGCAGCATGCCGCCGGCTAGAGGAATGAGCGCCTTCATCCTTTCGCCTATTTCGTGTGGTATGGGCGCCAGTCGCAACCCGGCCTGCTCGCAGTCGTCGGCAGCCAAAACACTGGCGCCACCACCAGTACTCACGGCACAGGTGTTCTTTCCCCGGGGAGCTTCCATGCAGAGCAGTGCTACCAGGACATCTGCCATCTCCTCCACACTGAACACTCTGATGGCGCCAACTTGTTGGAGAAACCCATTCCAGACGGCGTCGGCTCCGGCGAGTGACCCGGTGTGCGAGGCAGTAGCCCTGCTTCCACCCTCGGTGCAGCCTCCCTTAAATATCACTACCGGCTTAGCAGAAGCTGCCCTGGTGAGCGACCCAAACAGGCGTCGACCGTCGGTGGTACCCTCGATGTAGGCTGTGATAACCCTGGTTTCGGGATCATCTGCCAGATAATCGAGAAGGTCACACTCATTGATATCGCAAGCGTTACCGTAACTGATGACCTTGCTGAAATGAAGCCCTCGCGCAGCAGCGGCGCGAACAATGCAGCCGGTGTTGCCCCCGCTCTGGCAGAGGAGTCCGATAGGGCCCGTTTCTCTGGGGTAATCTGAGCAGAAACCTATCCCTGACCCGGGGCAATAGATACCCATGCAATTGGGGCCCAGCAGTCGCAAGTCACCGCGGCGAGCAATCCGCAGCAGCCTTCTCTGTAGCTCGATACCCTCTTGCTCTCCGGTCTCAGTAAATCCAGCAGTATACAACTGGACTACTCTAACACCTTTATCTACACACTCCCCAAGGAGTTGAGGGGTAAGCTGGGCAGGAATGCAGGAGATCACATAATCCACGGGCCCAGGGATGTCCTGCAACCTGCCATATACAGGAAGTCCGGCGATCTGCCCTCCTTTGGGATTTATGACATAGAGTGGCCCTCTGTAGCCCATCTCCAGCATCGGAGTGATGTAACACTCACTAAGCCATGCCCGAGCTGGATCGGTGGAAAGACCAGCTACAGCTATGGATCGAGGGTGGAAGATATATTCCAGCGGTGCTACTCTGCCCTGGTTACCTTCCACGGGTACAGGAGTCATTCCTCGACCACCTGCGGCCTGGCGGCATCCTCGAAAGATACCCCGCTAACCATTATCCCTCCTTTCGACCTTCACACCCATAGGTCCTCGGTACGGTCTTGAGCCTGGTGGACCTCAGCAATGCTTTGTCTATGGAAGTTAGCGGCAAAATTCCATGCGCTATGAATTCTTCCCTGAGCCGCCACGTTGCAAGAGATTCTAACGTCTCCCATCGTAGTTGTCCAGTCAAACGGGGGACATTTGTCATCCAGCCAGATGGTAAGTTGAGAAACTTAAACTTGACCTATCTGAAAGCATTACGCAACATGTCAAGGCGTAGTACGAGTATTCTCCTCCTTACCTTGCGTGTCATGTTGCTGCTACGATATACTTGGTCAGTGTGCAGGAGTGGTCCCAGGCCAAAAGGGGAGTGGTGGCCTCACTTTTCCAATGTAACTCTGTCCTCCCACGTCAGCATGTTGAGTGCGGTGGCATTGGTTGACATAAAGGAAAGGGCTTGACAGCTTGTGGTAGAAGGGTTATACTAGCAGATTATCATTCTACGCGCGTCCATTCCTCTATCAATTTCCACGTCGTGCACGTTTCCTTTTGCATCTTCTTTTAGCCGTACTATGCCCATCACAGTACATTATACGGAGGATTGAGTAGAAGTATGTCCTTTTCTCACGCACACGTTCCGAGAACATCTTTTGGCAAAATTTCCCCAGTCTTGGAAATACCTAACCTAATTCAAGTCCAGTTTAATTCCTTCCGCCGATTTCAAGAACAAGGATTGAGAGAACTCCTCCACGGTCTTTGTGTTCAGGACCTGACCGGTACACGACTCGAGTTGCGTTTCCTGAACTGCGACTTTGGTCCACCCAAGCACTCAATACGGCAGTGTCGAGAACGTGATCTAACTTACGCAGCACCTCTCTACGCCAAGGTGCAATTGACAGTCAAAGAGACACGAGAAATCAAAGAGCAGAATATCTTTATGGGTGATATCCCTTTGATGACCCCCACCGGCACCTTCATTATCAATGGAACGGAGCGAGTGGTGGTAAGCCAGTTGATTCGCTCTCCTGGACTGTACCTCACTCTTGAGACAGACATAGCCACTGGGGCCGAACTATGTTGTGGCAAACTCATCCCCGAACACGGTGCTTGGCTGGAGTTCGAGACCAGTGGTAAAGGTATAATCTGGGTAAAGGTAAACGGCAAAAGGAGATTCCCTATTACTACCCTGCTCCGTGCTATTGGCTATAGTGATGATGAGGAGTTGCTTCAGCTATTCAAGGAAGTGGATGATTCGGGGGGGCATTCTTTCATTGAAAGCAGCATAAGACAGGACCCTCTCGTTTGCGGTGAAGCGGATGCCTTACTTGACATTTTTAGACGCTTGCGGCCGGGAGATTTGCCTAACATTGACAATGCCAGAGGATTGGTAAACAATCTGTTGTTCAATCCCCGGCACTATAATCTGGGCAAGGTCGGCCGTTATAAACTTAGCAAGCGCTTAGGTCAGGACCCGTCAACTGCGAAATCCACCAATCTTGCTCTTACCAAAGAAGACCTTGTGGCTATAGTCAGTCATATCATCATGGTGAATAACGGTGTGGAGCCAGGTGATGATATTGACCACTTGAGCAATCGGAGATTGCGTACCGTCGGTGAATTAATCCAAAATCAGTTCAACATTGCCCTGGTAAATCTGGAACGGACGATAAAAGAACGTATGAGCATTGTGGATCCTGAAACCGTTACTCCAAATGCCCTAATTAATACTCGACCGATAATCTCAGCGGTAAGGGAGTTTTTCAGTGGCTCTCAGCTCTGCCAGTTCATGGATCAAACCAACCCTTTGTCGGAGTTAACTCACAAACGTCGTCTCTCAACCCTGGGGCCGGGGGGACTGTCGAGGGAGCGAGCCGGCTTCGAGGTGCGTGATATCCACCATTCTCATTATGGACGGATTTGCCCTATTGAGACG
>JAUWXW010000188.1 GCA_030616195.1 Chloroflexota bacterium
TAAAGGTCGTTCCCTACGTGGTGAGAAGCACCCGAAGGCGGTTTCGAGTGATGTACCCTGTTGCAGCGCGTCATCTTGGTCTCGCCCACGACACACCGACAATGTAGGGATGGATCTTCAGATCCATCCGAGACGGTGGCACATAGCTCAGGCGGCTGGCAAAAGGCGGGGCGGTAATCCTATTTGGGTAGTGGACCTCACTCTGAATCTCAACTAATCAGATGGCGCAGGGCCAGCTTTACCTTGTCCTCCAAGCTGAGATCAGGGGACTGGGGAAGCTCAGCTACAGCTCTGGCCGCCTCGGCAGCAGAGTAGCCAAGCTTGGTCAGTGCCGCCGCCACTTCGGCGTTATCTTCAGTCAAATACGAAGTCACCCCGGCCTGTTCTTTGGCCAGCTTGCTTCTCAACTCCAGCACCAGGCGACTGGCTGTTTTCCTGCCCACGCCGGGCAATTGAGTGAGGAAGTCGACATTACCGTTGCCAATAGCCAGCGCCAACTGATCGGAACTCATGCTGGAAAGCATTGCCAGAGCCAATCTTGGCCCCACAGTGTTCACACTGATAAGCAGCTTGAAGAGTTCCAGATCCTGTTCGGCGGTGAAGCCATAAAGGGCTATGTTGTCTTCTTTCCAGTAGAGGTAGGTGCGGAGTTGTACCTTCTGTCCTATGGCACCAAGTTGATTCAGGGTCGGGTTCGACAGGTAAACCTGCAGGCTTACCCCGCCTACCTTGATGATAGCCCAGTCAGAGCCTCGCCGTTCCAAGGTGCCTTCTATGGCGGCAATCATATCTCTATCCTCAATCACTTTTGGCCAGCAGCCTGGCCAGTCGCCTCTCCTGGACGTGACAGAGAGCTACAGCCAGGGCATCAGCAGCATCGCTGGGCTGGGGAATTTGAGGAAGGTTCAGGTGCACGCACACCATCCGTTGTACCTGCTCCTTCCCGCTACCTCCGTGGTCAGTTACCGCCTGTTTCACCCTGGCTGGTAGATAGGTATAGGTGGGAATATTATTGCTGGCAGCAACCAGCATAGCCACCGCTTGGGCCCGGCCTATAGCTAGAGCCGAGCGAGCATTGGCGCGAGCATTTTGGGCCACAAAGGGCTCTTCAACGGCCATCTCCTCGGGCTTATACTCGGCGACAACTTGCATTAGCCCTAGATATAGTCGATGCAACCGCTCTGCCGGGGGCATGCGACTTGAAGCAGTCAAAACACCGTAATCCAACGTTGTCAACTCCCCATCCCGGTCCTCAATCAAGCCATAGCCCATGATTAGAGTGCCCGGATCAACCCCCAGAATTCTCATTTCCACTCACAATTGCGGCCTCATCACAGACGGACTCCATCCATGCTACCAATCGTTGATGGGCTACGGGCGAAACATGGTTGCTATGGGTCAAACGACTATCTCCGCGTTGACCACCAGCAACTCCCTCTTCCACTGTGCCTTTTCACTACGCTTCTAGTGCCTAGTGTTCTATCTAAACCGCCTCAGGCTTTGGCCTTCAACCTTTCCAAAACTTCGTCGGAGAAGTCGACGTTGGAGAATACTCTCTGCACCTCGTCCAGCTCTTCCAGCCTGTCCAAGAGCTTGAGAGCGCTTATGGCTTCGTCCTCACCCAGTTCCAGAGTCGTCTTGGGTATCATCGCTATCTCGGCAGACACTATGGGCACACTTTTGTCCTCCAGGCTCCGTCGTGCTGCTTCCAGCTTGTCTAATTCGGTATGAATCTCCACAAGACTATTCTCAATCTTTACATCGTCGGCCCCAGCATCAATGGCCCAAAGAGCTACTTCCTCAGCATCAATCTCATCGGTTTCTACAATGATTACCCCCTTGGACTCAAACAGCCACGACACGGCCCCAGCTGCTGCCATGTTTCCGCCACCCCGGTTCAAGATGCTGCGTATCTCTTGAAGGGTTCGATTGCGGTTATCAGTTAGTACCTGGATTAGAATAGCTGCGCCGCCCGGACCATAGCCCTCGAAACTTGCCTCGGTCAAAGCCGTGCCTCCCCCCTCGCCAGCACCCTTCTTGACGGCTCTATCGATATTCTCTGAGGGCATATTGTTATCGCGGCACTTTTGTATCACCAGGCGAAGGCGGAAGTTCTGGTCGGGATTGCTCCCTCCTTCCCGCACTGCCGCCACGATTTCTCTAGTCAACTTGGTAAAGACCTGGCCCCGCCTGGCATCGGCTACTCCCTTTTGACGCTTGATGGTGGACCACTTGGAATGCCCGGACATATCACCTTCCTCCCTTACAACAGAATCATACCATTTCTATGCCTCATTTTCGAGCCATACTGCCGCACAGAGGCATCGATGCTGTCCTTGCTCTTCGGCTTCAGCCGCCTGGGACAATAAGAGCTTGGCAAACACCTGTTTCCCGGCGCTCACCATAACGACCATAACCCCTCTGTCCTAAGGTATAACCATGGGGATAACCTTGTCAATACGGCGGTCGTTTAATGATCCTCTCCGTCATTGCTACGAAAGTGCTTGGACGTGAGCGCCGGCACGTAGGTGCAATTCATGAATTGCCCCTACGCGGGACGTGGCACCTGACGGCAGCCTCTGGTGGAATACGTCGACATCCACACCACCCCTGTCACCAAAACAGGCCACTTTCATTCTCGGTGGTGCTGGTGTGAATCAGCATGATGGATTCTGAGGCCGGTGTCGCCTTAGGCGACCCTCTGGCGACCTAAGGTGACCGAAGAATGACAACTGCACGCCTTCTGAACAGGCGAAGCATGATCTCGTTCAGATACATGCGAGACAGTTGACAGATAATGACTGCGTCCAGTATGATCGGGTGCGTACTCACCTGCGGCGGTCGGAAAGACTTAAAAACGCCCACATTGCAAACGGAAACCACGAATCGGGTCAACAGTCAGGCCAAAAACCCTGGCAGTAACAGTATCCCAGTAGCCGCCGAAAAGGACCGCCACAGTTTGCTGGGCAATATCTCCAAGAAAGGGGGGTGAACATGCTTACCAAATACGACGAGTTTCTGTGCCACCAGATCGTGTCTACCTTTGACCACGTCGAAACGAGCGCCCGAGAATGGACAGAGAGGACATGGTTTAGTGCTCACGACGTTTCAGGAAAACTTCAGCTTGTGACCAGCATTGCCCTGTACCCCAATCGGAACATCATCGATACCTATGGCACCGTTGCCGTTGAGGGCAAAACACAGTACGCCGTCAGGGCCTCCCGCGAGCTCCAGCCCGAGAGAGACCAGACTAAGGTTGGCCCCTTCTCCTACGAGGTCATCGAGCCACTGAAGAGGGTGCGCACCGCCCTGGCTGATAACGAGCACGGGCTCAGCTACGAGATAGATTTTGAGGCGGCGTTCCCTCCCCATGAGGAAATGCCGCAGTTCTCCCGGGTTCGGGGCAGGGTGGAGGAGAACATAGCCCGCTACGTGCAGATGGGCAAGCCCAAGGGCTGGATAAAGGTTGCCGGCCAGACCTATCATATTGACCAAGACAACTGGCGGGCGGAGAGGGATCACTCGTGGGGCATCAGGCACGGGGGTGGTGTGCCCGAAACCGGGGTGCAGCCCGGTGAAGTCCCTACAGGATACCTGTTCAACTTCGTTGCCATCCAGTTCGAGAAATGGAGCGCCACCTACCACCTGAGAGAGGGCTGGGATGGCACGCCCTTCAATTTCGGTGGTAGTATATGTTATCCCTACGAAAGCCAGAAAGAGGAACTCAAGCTGGCCAGCGTGGAGCACGATTACCAGCTTCGTTCCGACATGCGGCAGATCAAGTCCGGGCGGGTCGTCCTCAATGCTGTCGATGGCTCCCAGAAAGAAGTGTCGTTCCATCCCATAAGCATCTGCTACCTCAAGGCCGGCGGCATGTTTGGCTACCGGGGGTTCACCCATGGTCTGTGGATGGGCCCCTACTACATCGACGGCTTCAAGCTGGACATCACCGACCCGAAGGTTATTGGTGAAGTATCCTTCATCGATGACCTGATGTGCGAGGTACGCTGTGGTAATGAGATTGGCTACGGCATCAACGAGCTGATTATCCTCGGCAAGTATCCCAAGTACGGCTACCAGGGTTACTAAGAGCGGAAAGGCAAGCCACACTGGCGCCGATGCTGTCGACACCACAGGGCAGAGTTCAGGCGTCAACGGCAGATGCTTTTGTATATTGCTGGTGTACAACCACTGGAGAAATCCGGGGAAAGGAGCTCGACGATGACGCAGCGAGA
>JAUWXW010000200.1 GCA_030616195.1 Chloroflexota bacterium
AGGGGAAACAAATCGACAAAGAGTTCACGCAGATAGACTGGGAGTGGGAGCAGGCGACCAAGCAGGGTTATGATTCTTTTATGATGAAAGAGATAATCGAAGCACCTCAGGCAATACGCTGCGCTCTGACGCAGGACAAGAACCTCATCCTGGAGATGGCGATGGATATTCTGAGGGCGGAACAGGTGGTGTTTACTGCCTGCGGTACCTCCAGATATGCTGCCCTGGTGGGAAGATACCTCTTTTCCAAACTTGGTGGCAAATTCTGTGACGTAATCATGGCTTCTGAGTTCCACTACTTCTCCGACTCTGTTGACAAGAACACTCTGGTAATAGCTGTTTCTCAAAGCGGGGAGACTGCCGACGTGATTGAGGGGGTGAAGACCGCCAGGGGGAAAGGGGCTACTATCTTCTCCCTGGTCAACACGGTTGGCTCTTCCATAGCTAGGATGAGCGATCGGGTCGTCTATCTCAACTGTGGTCCGGAGATAGGCGTGGCTGCCACCAAGACGTTCATGAGCCAGTTGGCTATCCTTTACCTGTTGGCTTTTGCCATGGCTAACAGGCTGGAGGAAGGCGACCAAAAAGTGAGAGATGTCTGCTCCAAGATTGAGGGGATTTTCACCAAGAATGGTGACAAACTAAAAAGATTAGCAGACCTTACCAAGGAGAAGAGCAGTTTCTACTTCATAGCCAGGGGGATTAACTTCGCTATTGCTGCTGAGGGAGCCCTTAAACTAAAAGAGGTCTCCTATATTCATGCCGAAGGTATGCCGGCTGGAGAGCTGAAACATGGCACCCTTGCCTTGATTGAGGAAGGAACACCGGTAGTGGTTATCTGTCCCAAGGACTTTACCTTTGAGGAATCGTTATCCAATGCTATCGAAACCAAGGCGCGTGGCGCATTTGTCATTGGGGTCTCAGAAGAAAAACATCCCATCTTCGACGAGTGGATTGAGATTGAGAGCGTAGAAGAAATCTTCTATCCCCTGTTGACTATTGTGCCGCTTCAGCTTCTGGCCTATTACCTGGCAGTAGCCCGGGGCAAAGACCCTGACAAACCTCGCAACCTGGCCAAGTCGGTTACGGTGAAATAGACCCTATGGCACCGGCGGAACGACCTGAAGGTCGTTCCCTACTCTTATTTGCCAGCTTGGGATGCCATCCCCTGATCCACGGATTCAAGTCCTCCTTTGTCATTCCCTGCCGAAGTTCAACGGTGTTTCAGGAACGCCATCAGTGACTTGACAGGCCTTTTCTTCCCTGGTATAGTAGGTAAACGGTTACCTACGCCACCAGCGGGAGGGTAGACCCAACCACATGTTGCATGGCATGCCGTGCCGAATCAGAAAGGGGAAGAATGGAGATAGTAAAGGTCATACCTTGTTTGGATGTAAAGGACGCAAGGGTAGTTAAGGGAATAAAGTTCGTCAATCTAAGGGATGCTCGTGACCCTGTGGAAGCTGCGCTGGCGTACTGCAACCAGGGAGCTGACGAGCTTGCCTTTCTTGATATTGCCGCCACTGTCGAGGGAAGAGGCACAAGACTGGAATGGGTGAAGAAGGTGCGGCAGGCAGCTACCATCCCCTTCACCGTAGGGGGAGGAGTAAGGGATTTAGCTGACATGACGGCACTCTTTGACAGCGGCGTGGATAAGGTCTCCATAAACACCGCTGCCGTCACAAACCCTGAACTCATAAAGCAAGCCTCCCAAAGGTTTGGAAGCAAAAGGATTGTAGTTGCCATTGATGGATGGAAGAACCCCCCGGAAAGCAGACTCCCCAGGCTTGAGGTGGTCATAAAGGGTGGTATGGAGGGGACAGGGCTTGACATCGTGGAATGGGCTAGGAAGGTAGAGGAGCTGGGAGCAGGAGAGATTCTGTTGACCAGCAAGGACGCAGATGGCACGAAAGAAGGTTACGACCTGGAAATGACCAAAGCTGTGGCAGAGGCCGTCAGCATCCCTGTTACTGCTTCAGGTGGGGCGGGAAAACTGGAGCACCTTTACGAGGGTGTAGTCCTGGGCAAAGCCTCGGCAGTCCTGGCTGCCTCGATTTTCCACTTTGGCGAGATTTCCATTTCCGAGGCCAAAAGGTATTTGGCCGACAGGGGGATACCAGTAAGGATTCAACAATAAGCAAAACGAGCTGTGTAGAGAGGTGCCCAGCAGATGAATAGCGATCCTGAAAGAGTAGCAGCAATCGCCAATAAGTATGGCTGCAGCCGCGACAGCCTTGTTTCGATACTCCAGGACGTACAGTCCGAATACCGTTATCTGCCGGAAGATGCTCTCAGAGCAGTAGCCCACGCCTTGGATCTTCCGCTGATACAGGTCTATGCTGTGGCAACCTTTTTCAAGGCTTTCAGTCTAAAGCCGCGGGGTGAGCACATAGTCAGCGTCTGTCTCGGCACCGCCTGTCATGTGCGAGGCGCCCCTGCTGTCCTCGACGAAGTGAAAAGGCAACTGGGCATTGGGCCTGGCGAGACATCCCAAGATAAGCGATTCACTCTGGAAACGGTAAACTGTCTCGGCGCCTGCGCTTTGGGACCTATCGTGGTTACAGACGACCAGTACAGTGGCCAAATGAGCCCTGGGAAGGTCAAGAAAATCCTCAAGGAGTATAAGAAACTACCCAAGGAATAAGAGACATGACTAGATTGAGATCGGCAATTGCTTTGGAACAATTGCGGAGCAGGATCGTGGGACAGCGCGATCCAGAAAAGGCCTGCATATCGATCTGTGGTGGCACTGGCTGTCATGCCTATAAGTGTGAGGATGTGGCCAGCGCCTTCAAGGAAGAGATAGAACGACAGGGACTTACCGACCAGGTCGAATTGAAAGTTACAGGCTGTCATGGTTTCTGTGAACGTGGGCCTCTAATGGTATTGTATCCCCAAAAGATATTCTACCAACGCATCAACCCGGGCGATGTTCCCGAAATAGTCGCGGAAACCGTTGTGAAGGGCCATATTGTTGAGAGGCTGCTTTATGTGGACCCCATAAGTGAAAAGAGGGCACAATTCGAAGATGATGTTACCTTCTACAAGCAGCAGCAGAGGCTTGTCTTTGGCAATAACGGTCTCATTGATCCCACAGACATAGAGGACTACCTGGCTATAGGTGGTTACTCGGCCCTGTCGGAAGTGCTCTTCGAAATGCAGCCCGAAGAGGTGATTGAAGAAATCAAGAAGTCGGGCCTGCGGGGTCGGGGTGGCGGCGGTTTCCCTACAGGCCGGAAGTGGGAGGCCTGCCGCAATGCTCCGTCCTATGACGGCATTCGTTATATCATCTGCAATGCCGATGAAGGTGACCCCGGCGCCTACATGGATAGGAGCCTTCTGGAAGGAAACCCTCACAGTGTTATAGAAGGGATGATAATCGGCGCATGCGCCATAGGGTCACAACATGGGTATGTCTATGTTCGGCATGAGAACCCTCTTGCCGTGAAGAACCTCATTGTAGCCTTGGACCAGGCTAGAGCGCACGGTATTCTCGGCGACAACATCCTTGGCTCTGGTTTGGACTTTGATATCAAGATTTCACGCGGTGGCGGGGCCTTCATCTGCGGAGAATCGACTGCTCTTATGGCCTCCCTAGAAGGCAAGACAGGTGACCCGCGCCCCAAGCACGTCCACACTGTGGTAAGTGGACTTAACGGTAAGCCTTCCAATCTGAATAACGTTGAAACCTGGGCTAACGTGCCCCTGATCATCAATCGCGGCGCCGACTGGTACTCGCAAATCGGCACCGACGGGAGCAAAGGGACCAAGATATTCTCTCTGGTGGGCAAGATAAACAATCCAGGACTGGTTGAGGTGCCGATGGGCATCACCCTCAGGAAGATAGTCTACGACATTGGCGGTGGCATCCCTGGAGGCAAGAGATTCAAGGCTGTCCAGACAGGCGGCCCGTCGGGCGGCTGCATTCCTGACAGCCTGAGTGACCTGCCCGTTGATTTCGATAGGCTAACCGAGGCTGGGTCAATGATGGGCTCAGGCGGC
>JAUWXW010000241.1 GCA_030616195.1 Chloroflexota bacterium
GCCTAAGATGGTGCGTTCCTTAGTATAGGGAATCAGGGAGACGCTGAAGGAGGTGGCGTCGTAGTCAACAACGGTAAGGCTCACGCCGTCAACGGCGATGAATCCCCTCTCTACCACATAGTGCATCACCGACTGCGGGGCAGCACACCTGGCTATGACAGCCCCTTGTGTAGGCACCAGGGAAGCGATTTTGCCTGTGGCATCTACATGCCCCTGCACCAGATGTCCTCCCAGGCGTCCACCTACCATGAGAGCTCGTTCCAGGTTTACTCGAGACCCCGAGCGCAACAAGCCGAGGTTACTGCGCCGCAACGTCTCGGGCGTAACATCTACGGAGAAAGAGCTGGCATCAAGGGCGTTTACCGTCAGACAGGCTCCGTTAATAGCCAGGCTGTCACCGAGCTTTGTCCCCTGGAGCACCTCAGTAGCAGAAATTGTGAGCTTGCTTGGCCTAACCGCTTTTATTATGCCTACTTCTTCAACAATACCAGTGAACAAATTGCTATCCCCTCACCCCTTTTTCAGTCCGGCTACCCGGTGCTTTTGTTCGAAGTGCCATTCACTTCTCAGGATATCCACTGATCACAATATCGTCGCCCATCTTCTCTACCTTGACTCGATTCAAACTCATTGCCTGGGCTACCTTTTCCACGCCTTTGCCCTCGACCGGATTCTTGGCCGCCTGCCCACCAATGATATTGGGGGCAATGAAGGCGATGAACTTATCCACCAGACGATGTTCGGAAAGTGAACCAAAAACGCCAGCGCCGCCTTCTACCATAACGCTGGTAATCTCCCTTTCCCCTAAGACCCTCAACAATTCTTGGAGGTCTACCAACTGGTCTTTTGAAGGTAACTCCAGCACCTCTGCGCCGGCCTCGATAAGAGCTCTGGCCCTGGCGGGCTCTACTCCTTCGGTTACTGCGATCAGGGTCCTCCCTGGTACCTGGAGCACGCGGGCAGTTGGTGGAGTGCGGCCCTTACTATCCACTACTACCCGCAAAGGTTGTTTCTCCGCTTGACCACCCTCCCTTCCGGCCCTGGCTGTAAGCTGGGGGTCGTCAGTGATTATGGTATCTACCCCTATCATGATGGCGTCCATCTGGTAGCGCAACAAATGGACATATCGTCTTGATTCTTCGCCGCTGATCCACTTGGAGTCGCCGGTTTTAGTGGCTATTTTCCCGTCGAGGCTCATAGCGAACTTGCCGGTGACGAAGGGTATGCCCTTCTCTATGAACTTAACGTAGGCCTCATTGAGCTCCCGAGCCTCCGCTTCGTGCTCACCAAGGACTGTCCTTATGCCGGCTGCCTCCAGTTCGCTTTTCCCCCGGCCGGAAGCCCGCGGGTTGGGGTCGATCATGGCCATATGGACCTCAGCAATGCCGGCGGCGATAATAGCCTGGGTGCAGGGAGGAGTGCGACCCTGGTAAGAGCAGGGCTCCAGAGTGACGTACATTGTCGCCCCGCTGGCTCTTTCCCCGGCCTCCTGCAAAGCCACCACCTCGGCATGGTTGGAGCCCGGTGGCTGGGTATATCCTTCTCCTACAACGGTTATCCCCCTGACTATCACCGCTCCCACCGCCGGGTTGGGACTGGCATGCCCCAGGGCAAGATTAGCCAAAGAAAGAGCATGTTCCATATAGTCCATCAGACCGACCTCCCAATTCATCGGGGAGAGGACTTCACGCTGGGAACCCGTCGCCAGAGTTCCAGTCCTGCAGCGGGCTTTCGTTTTTCCTTACGATTTCGCCCGCCCTTTTTACTCCTGGCCCACCTTAACAGATACGAAAGTATAACTTTCGTGAACACTTGTCAAGTTTTGGCAGTGGATGACCTTGCACGCTGCCTCTGCTTGGTTGAAGGGTCTCAGCCCTCAGTTTATACTATATCTGTCCTTCCTTCAAAGAGCGGAGCCTGTTGCAACCTTTGTGATAATATAATGATAAAGCAGACAAATCTAGGAGGCCAAGAGCGGCCTCACCTGAGCAAGGAGGAGCAGAATGGGGGAGATGAAAAGTGCCTTTGAGAAGGCCATGGAGAGGGTGGCCAAGATTGGGGAGCCTTCAGAAGAGGAGACCCTGAAGTGGAAGTATGTCCCCGAAGGGCAAGCCCTGGCTGCTGAGTATCTCAAAGAGGGGGGCAGTTTAGTCGCTGAGCTCGGCAGATACGCGGAAGAGGCCAGACCCTTTGTGGTCAAGGGCGCTGAAGAGGTGCTCCTCAGGAATATTGACTTGCCGGCCAACGATTTTGCTAAGAAAAGCAATAAGAAGGCGATGGAGGCCATTAAGGCCCTAAAGGAAGATAAAGGTGCTGTGGAAAATGTATATAGCAAAATGAGGCGTATTTTTGAGCACTATGAGCAGGACGGGGAACAACAGAGAAGGCAAGCCTACGAGATGTTGAAGCAGAGGTTCCAGGCAATGATACAGCAGGCTATGCAGCAGCAGGGGGGCTTACCTCCCGGGGCTAGAGTTGACGTAGAGAGCCAGCCGCAGTTTCAGGAGGAATGGCGCAGGACCGTGGCTCAGTTGGACGCTCAGTATAACACGCATCTCGACGAATACAAGCAGGAGATATCGAGCCTGCGCTAGCCTGAGCAGGGCCTTGGACTCTGGGGTGTCCGTTGCTCTGGGGCTGGGATGGTTCGCCTTTGTAGACGACATACACCCGGTAGGGGCGACCGATCAGTCGTCCCTACCGGTAATTGTAGCGCGAGGCTTTAGCCTCGCTGCAAAAGGCGACCCTAAAGGGTCGCGCTACAGCAACGAAGTTTGCCACCAGCGGGCGTATGAAAGGATAATGGAGGCACAATTGCTATGTCACCCCCAAAAACCAAGCGCACGTCGCCATACAAGCTTTATGGGACAATTGCGGCGCTGCTCTCAATAGGGGCAGCAGTTGCCCTCTACGTAGGAGTCTCGTGGGGCCCGCTTGCGTCGTGGCTGACGTCGGTTAATGTTGTGGCGTTCCTGTTCTACGGCTTCGACAAAATGAGAGCGCAGGGTGGAGGGCTGCGGGTGCCGGAGAATGTGCTGCACGGCCTCGTTCTCCTGGGCGGGTGCGTGGGAGGATTGGGCAGTATGGTTCTCTTCCGCCATAAGACCCGCAAGGGTAGCTTTCAGCGTGTCTTCTGGACCATCGTGGTGCTGGAAATAGCCGCA
>JAUWXW010000163.1 GCA_030616195.1 Chloroflexota bacterium
AGGTAAAGCCCGTCAATAGGAGAGCGGTATCGGGAATACTCGGGCAGAGGACGGTTGGTCCAAAGCTGGTCCTTGCAGTGGCGGGTGCTGTACCAGCCGCCACCGATGAGCCCGACATTGCGATGCTCGGACTCCCAGGGGGTGTTTGACCACTGGGCGACTAGATTAGGGGACTCGGCGTTCTCCACCACCTGGCTGTAGGCCTGGAGCATATAAGCGTCCCACTTTTTCTTCTCTTTGTCTATGGCATCGGGGCTATCCACGAGGTACTCCGGCGGGGGAACGATAACGTAGAAAGGAGAGACCAAGGCGCGATCTGGGATGCGGCAGGCGTCAGGGACATTCATCTTGCTGCCACACGAGATCCATATCACTTTCTCCGGTGGCATAGATGGGCTGCCCTTGCGTGCATTGATATCCATTATGTGCTCATAGTAGATCTCACGAGAGTCGCACGGATAGTGGATGCCGTCGGGAATCATGCCCTCTCTGCCCTTGAACTTGGGGCGGTAGCGAGGCGGCTCACGGAAGAGGAAGTGGGAGACGTAGATGCTTGACCCTTTGAGGCTGATGTCCTTTATCCGCTGTAGGAAAGAGACATCCATGTGTTGAGGGCCGATCAGCTTGAGGAAGGTCTGCTGAATGTCCATGGCGGCGACCACGGCTTTGTTCGCCCAGATTGTCTTTTCGCCCCAGGCGGCGGTATCTCTGAGGCGAACTCCCACTGCCCTCCCCTCGCGGATGATGATCTCATCCACAGGACAGCAGGTGCGCACCACTGCCCCGTGGGCCATGGCGCAGCGAATGATGGAGTGGAAGTAGCCATGCATGCCACCGCGAGGCACGTTCACTTCAGCGTAGAATATCGCTATACAGCCGCCTAGGGCGGGGATGGCCACTCCCTCCCACTCAGGGCTGGCCCCTGAGTACCAGGCTATGAGAGCCTGCGTTACCTTATAGGGCTCGGTCTCAAGATATTCATCCATGAGCTCCCACATGGTCATGTCGAGCAGCTCTTCAGTCCATACGTCTGGCGCTCGCTCCTTGTACACCTGCATATAGGGGATATTCTCCGGTGTTATCTCCACTTCAGGGGGGTGCGGCGGGCAGTAATAGATGGCGCGCAATAGCTCCCTGGCGAATGGCGGGGCACCGACCAAGCCGGTTATCTTGACCCAGCCGATGAGGTCCTTGTCGGTGATTGGCACCACTCCCTCGGTGGTCAAAATGCCATACCGCTTCCGTTCCTCTATGTCTGCTGAACCAAGCGAGGCTCTCCAGTCCATGCGGAAGCCATGCTTCCACAGCTCCAGCTGGTCGAAGCCGGGGGCTGCTCCGGCATACATGTAGGTAGTATGGGGATCGATGCGCACCCCGGGTATGGGCTCGGTGTTCTCACATGCTCCCCCGGATTCTGCCCGCTCCTCCAGGACACAGACGCTCTGTCCACTCTTGGCTAGATATGCCGCTAGTGCCGTGCCATTGGGGCCCCCACCTACGATGACAAAGTCGTATCTTTCCTCTGCGTTCATTATGATCTCCTCAAAGTTCTGGTCGACTTTCGTCTGTGGCGATAATACGTCAGAGTTTTCTCTTCGTCAAGCTGTGGAGCGGAGCGCTGCAGGGCTAAGCCTGCGGTCGCCTAGTCAAATGAGTGTCCGTGCAGAATGTAATTACATGGGTGAGGCTAACTACCTATTGACAGGACCCCCTTTTCCCCGTAACATATATCAACATATACCTCGGACGACGATGTGAGCCTAGGACAGTTTTCCCGGAGGGGAGCGTGACAACCGTACTACCGCTCATTGGCATAGTAGCAATAGGCTACCTCCTTGGCAGTATCCCCACTGCATACATAGTGATGTACCTTTCCAAAAAGCAGGACCTTCGTAAATTGGGCACCGGCAATGTCACCTCTACCGCTGTCATCATCCACGGAGGAAAACTGCCCGGCGCCCTGTCCCTTCTCGGCGAGATATTCAAGACCCTCCTCTGTCTCTTTATAGCCTACCTTCTGGTGAACGAGCTATGGGCCTACCTAGTAATGCTTGTCGCCGCTGCAGTGGGCGAAATCTGGAGCATCTGGTTAAAGGGAGCCGGGGGCAGGGGGCAAACTATCTTTGTGATCGGTTTTCTGGTCTTGTGTCCTATTCCCTTTTTGTTGGCGGGGCTATGTTTCCTCATCGCTTTTTTTACTACCAAGCGTCTTCACCTGAGTAATCAGATCTTCCACTTCGTTACCCCGATAATGCTGATGTTGGCTAACTTGTTCAACCCTGCGATGTTTGGCCTGGGGCAACATTCCTGGGGTTACGCCGTCGCTGGTGCAGTGCTTTGTGCCATATTCGTCATGAAGCATCGGCCAGAGACCGACGATATAATACAGTCGCAAGCTTGGGGAACCTATAGCCGGTAAAACAGAAGAGATTGTAGTATGTTATATCAAGGCATAATCGCCATCTGTCTGACCGTATTCATGGTCAACCTCATCCTGAATCTGAGGTCGCTCCACAAGTTGGGCGATGAAAAGGAAGAGTTGCCTGAGCCCTTGCCTCTCATCTCCATTCTTATCCCAGCCCGAGACGAAGAATCGGATATAGTCCCCTGTCTGGAGTCCTTGCGGAGGCAGGATTACCCCAACTACGAAATCTTAGTCCTGGACGATAACTCTAGCGACAACACGGCTGCTGTGGTGGAGCAGATAGCCGCTGCCGATCCCAGGGTGAGGCTGCTGCGAGGGAAGCCCCTACCCCAGGGGTGGGCGGGGAAGCCCTTCGCCTGCCACCAGCTTGCCGCCCAGGCCAAAGGCTCCTGGCTGCTCTTTACCGACGCCGACACTATTCATGATCCGGCGATGTTGCGCAGCGCTCTGGCTTATGCCCACAATAACAGGCTGGCCCTGCTCTCCGGTTTCCCCCTGCAACATGCCGTTTCTCTCTCTCAGAGAGTCGTTGTCCCCGTCATGTACTTCATCATTCTCAGTTGGTTCCCTTTATGGTGGCTACAGGGCTCCCGCAAGCCCAAGCCCGGGCTTGCCATTGGGCAGTTCCTTTTCGTCTCTGCCCCAGACTACCGTGAGATAGGCGGCCATGAGGCTGTAAAATCACGCATACTGGAGGATGTCTGGTTGGGGTTCGAGATAGTGCGTCACGGCAAGCGGCAGGCGACCGTTGACCTTTCCCGGGTTGTTGCTTGCCGGATGTACGAAGGGCTAGGGGACCTGTGGGAGGGCTTTACCAAGTGGACTTATTCCATAACTTCTCTCTCCCCCTGGATTTTCGGCTTGATGATGCTGGCGGGCTTCGGCTTTTTTATCGCCCCCTTCGTCTTGATGGCGTGGCACTTTTCTCCGGTGCTCGCTGACTACGACTGGTTTCTGCTCATCATCACCATCCAACTGCTGGTCATCATGCTGATGCGTGGCCTGGTTGACCACCGCTTTCGCCACTCGAGGCTGTACTCCCTGTCACATCCCGTGGGCATCTCCTTTATGTTGATCTCCGGTGCCTACGGGGCGACCAAGCGCTTAACTGGTACCGGGGTGCATTGGAAACAACGGCTCTACAGGCCTGGGTCGGGGATAGAGTAAAGTCGTCGGCACAGGCTCCGGTCGCTGTGAAAACTTCACCTAATTGCACTACTTGCCCATTTGTTGAATGCCCGCAGTAAAGAGCATTGCAGGAGGGCACAAGTCGGGTCAATTAGGTTACCCCTCGCCGCCGTATTATCAGCCCCACAGTGAGGCCGATGAGGCCAAGGATGCCCATTCCTATCCCGATCCAAGTGCTGGTGCCTAATCCTCCGGCTGGGCTTGGGGTTGGGGGTGGGGGCACCTCTGGAGCTGGCGCCAGCAGGGCAAACACAGTGGAGTGACTCACTGATGCAGTAACTGTCTGAGCCCCGGTGTCTACAACGCTGGGCAGGACTACCCATTCCTGCCGACCCTCGTCATAGAAGGCGATGACCAAATCTTCTTCGTCAACACTATCGCTTAGCGCCTCTGGATCATAATGTACTATGAACTCTATTGGCGGATCGAAGGTGCAGCAAGGCTGGAGGTCATAACCCAGCCCGATTACGTAGGTGTCAGGTGGAGGGTCTGGCGGTGTTACCGGCTTTAACTCAATCTGGTATGGCGGATTGCCCTCACAATCTAGCACTGTCGTTCCTTGGGGAAGGAGCACAGTCAGCACTCCATCGGCAGAGGTCGCTCTTATCGTCTCTATCAGGACTCCCTCCTCAGTCATGCTGCCCGAGGTGACTGTGCCGCACATATCAACCTGTAGCTCCAAAGGTTCAGGCTCCGGCGGTACACCGCCACCCCAGACCCCACCTCCTCCACCACCTCCGCTTAGGGTAGTGCCACAGGTGCTATTGGACAGGCCAGACCAGGTGGGCACCCCATTTGCTGTCTTGAGGGCAAAGCAGTAAGTAGTGGCAGGGCTGAGCCCAGTTACCACAAAGGTCTCAGTCGAGCCCGCTGGCTTAGGTGCTGGCTCACCCGCTACCTGAGTGGCGGCATCCCATTCCGCCTCAGTGGTTATCGGCGAGTTAGAGTAGCGGATATCATACTGGGCGGCAGTTCCCCAGTCGCCATCATCCCCTGGCGCAGTCCAGGTCAAGGTCAGAGAAGTGGTGGT
>JAUWXW010000144.1 GCA_030616195.1 Chloroflexota bacterium
CAAAATTCCTGGCGATGACTTCGTCTAAAGAATAGGCAGTGAGGCCGTAAACACCGGGGAGATCGACCACCCTGATGTGGTACCCCTGGTAGTCCCGGCTGCCCTCTTTCTTCTCCACTGTTACCCCAGGCCAGTTTCCCACATGCTGGCGAGCCCCGGTCAGGTTATTGAATACTGTGGTCTTGCCTGAATTGGGGTTTCCTATCAGGGCAATGGTTATTTCCCTTGCCATTTCCTACCTGGTTACCAGGATTTTGTGGGCCATTCCATGCCCCAGGGCCAGCCTGGTTCCCTTCACTTCTACAACAACGGGGCCGCGCATCTGGCTATTGATAACCCTGATAACGGTTCCCGGAAGCAATCCCATATCGGCCAGCCTTCTGGTCAGTCCCCTTCCGCCTCTGACATCGGCTATCCGCACCACCTCACCCGGGCTAGCCATAGCCAGCGGCATGGGATAACCCGCCATCTAGCCTGCCTCCACCTGGATGCCGGCTGCTTCTTCCCTACGCAACGCCAGGTGGTATCCCTTTATCCTGACCTCAATGGGATCCCCCAGAGGAGCCACTCGCTCTACCTCAATCTCGCTCCCCTTGACCACTCCCATGTCGCGGAGCCGCCGGTTAACGCCCTTGCCTCCGCTAACCCTTATAATCCTGCCCTTCTCCCCGGGCCTCAGCTCACCTAAGGACTTAGTCGACATCCCTTACTCCTTCGCTTTATGAGTAAAACTAGTTATAGACGTTACAAGTCTTGCCCAACCTGACTCCTTGGGCACCCTCATTCCTCCTCTATTGAAGCCTTTGCCGGACAACCATCAGGCGGGATCTCCCCATGCTCCAGGTAATAGCTATAATTCCTCAGCCAGGAAGGCTCACCTTGTGGACAGGCCGCGGCGAACTCCATAAACTTCGCCAGCCTTTCCAGGCTGATCGGGCTGATGAAGTGCTCCATGCGGCAGGCATCTTCCTGGGCTATCTCGGGAGCGATATTCAGTACGTCAGTCAGAAAGTGGCGCAGGACCTCGTGGCGATGAAACACCTCTTCAGCAGTTTCATCGCCTTTGGGGGTCAAGCTCACATACCCATACTTTTCATGCTCTACAAGGCCCTCCTCAGAAAGCTTCCTCAGGGCAACGGTAACGCTGGGCATTTTCACTCCCAGCGCCAGGCTGATTTGCTTTACCCTCACTGCCTTCCCCCCGCCACGGAGCATAGCTACCGCTTCCAGATAGTCTTCCATACTAGCAGTGTGCCCTCTCTCCATATCCCCTCCAATTGTTAGACGTCTCTAACTTAGCCATGTCTAACATTTTATCAACCAACCGACCACATGTCAAGTAAGCCAAAATCAGGGTAATCCGTGGGTACAGATTGGAAAGACCTGTGTGGACACCGGGGTGGGTTGGAGCATCCGCTCCAACCACGCCTAGAGCAGATGCTCTAGGCTACCCTATTTTGTTAACCAGGGCGGGAGCTCGCCTCGGCGAGTCGCCTATGGCAACGCTGTACGAGGAGGTTTCTAATCCGACTTCAGGGCTTAAGGGATAATGCCTCAACCACCTCTTGCAGCACCTTCTGCCATTTGTTGCCCAGGATCGTCACGTCCAGGCGCAACTGAGAGACCCCCACCTTGAGTCCTTGCCGGGACTGTCCTAACCGCTCCCGGGCAAGTCCGATTCCCTCCCTGAACCTGACTACGATCTGCCTTCCTTCTCTGGAGATAGACTGTATCCCAGCTTGGGCTGCCAGGGCTCTGAGTTTCACTGCATAGAGGAGATTCTCCCCCTCTGGTGGTAAGCTTCCAAACCTGTCCCTGAGCTCTCCGCCTATCTGCCCCACCTCCTCCGCTGACCTCGTCTTTGCCAGTCGCTGATACAGGTCCAGCCTGACGGTGATGTCAGCTACATAGTCTTCAGGAATGTAGGCAGAGAGCGGCAGGTCTATAGAGGGCAATGGCTCAAGAGAGATATCCATTGCGGCTGTGACCTCGCTTGATTGTCCGGCTTTCAGCTCCTTCACTGCCTCCGCCAGCAACTGGCAGTAGAGGTCAAAGCCAACCGCGGCGATGTGACCGCTCTGCTCCGGACCAAGCAGATTACCCGCCCCGCGTATCTCCAGGTCCTTCAGAGCGATACGAAAGCCATAGCCCAGTTCAGTAGCCTCAAAGATAGTCTCCAGCCTTTTGCCCGCCGCCGGAGTCAAGCGCTTGCCCTTAGAATACAGGAAATAGGCGTAAGCGCGATTGTTACCCCGACCAACCCTGCCGCGCAGTTGATATAGCTGCGCCAGCCCCAGCTTATCAGCGTCGTTGACTATAAGGGTATTCACATTGGGTATGTCAAGCCCCGATTCAATAATCGTGGTGCATACCAGGACATCGAATTTGCCATGGGTGAAATCGACCATGGTCGCCTCCAGTTTCTCCTCCGCCATCTGGCCGTGGGCAATGGCTATCAGCGCTTCGGGTACAAGCTCCCCCAATCTGCGGGCGACACGGCCGATGCTGTGAACCCGATTGTGAACAAAGAAGACCTGGCCATTGCGCTCCAGCTCACGAATTATGGCCTCCCGGATCAGAGTCTCATTGTACTCGGACACGTAGGTGTTGATGGGCAATCGGTCCTCAGGTGGGGTTTCCATGCTGCTCATGTCACGCACCCCTACCAGGGACATGTGAAGGGTACGGGGGATGGGCGTAGCACTCAAGGTGAGTACATCTACCTCTTTCCGCATCTGCTTAAGACGTTCCTTGTGAGTTACACCAAACCTCTGCTCCTCATCGATAATCACCAGGCCCAAATCCTTGAAAGCCACATCATGCTGCAGCAACCGATGAGTGCCGATGCAGATATCCACACTACCGCTTTCTAGACCCTCGAGGATAGCCTGCTGCTCCCTCTCAGAGCGAAACCGACTCAACATCTCCACCCTCATGGGAAAGGCAGCCAGCCTCTCATTGAAGGTATTGAAGTGCTGCTGAGCCAGTACCGTGGTAGGCACCAGCATAGCCGCTTGTTTCCCATCCATCACCGTCTTGAAGGCTGCTCTCAGGGCCACTTCAGTCTTGCCGTAGCCTACATCGCCGCAGACCAACCGGTCCATGGGCTTAGGCTTTTCCATGTCCTCCTTCACCTGCCTTGCCACCTCCATCTGGTCCGGGGTCTCTACATAGGGAAAGGAAGCCTCTAGCTCCTGCTGCCATGTCGTGTCAGCCGAGTAAGCGAAACCAGGGGTGACTTCCCTGGCTGCATAGAGGCTAAGCAACTCCTGGGCCATTTCCCTGGCTGATTCCCTAACTCTCTGCTTAACTCGCTCCCATTCGTGGGTGCCCAGACGGGTGAGGGTAGGCGGCTCTCCGGCTGAACCAATATACCGGCTGACGCGGTCTGCCTGGTCAACGGGGACGTAAAGCTTGTCGCCGGCAGCAGACTCCAGGGACCGATACACTCGTTCCACGCCATCAGGCCGGAGCCTGGTCATGCCGGCAAAGCGGGCGATGCCATGCTCAACGTGCACTGCATAGTCACCGGGTGACAGCTCCGGAAGAAGGCCTCTATGATGCACTGGTCGCGGCTTCGTCAGCCGCGGTTGCTTGGCGAAGCCAAAGATTTCGGCATCCGTAAATAGGATCAGATCCCTGCCCATTTGCCAGCCTTCGGGCAGGGACCCTTGAACCAATGCCAGAGAGCCCGCGGCAGGAGGTTGCTCCAGGTAAGAAAGCGGAGAGACGAAAACGTCCTCCTCCTGGAGCAGCTCACCCAGTCTGGCCGCCTGCTGGGAGACAATGATCACCCGGCGTCTTTTCCGGAGCAACTCTTTAGTTTCTGCCAGGAAAAGCTCCAGTTGACCTCCGTACCCTGGAGCGGAAGCAAAGGCCAGATGATAAGGTGACCCCTCCTCCGTGGGCCACCTGGTTAGAGTCAGGCATTGCTTTATTCTTTGCAGCCTGGCTTCCAGCTCAGGGTAGGTAAGATAGGGCACTGGGGCCTCCTCGGCCAGTTCACCCTTCTCAATCTGCGCCTCACGCAGCTCGCTGGCCTCGGCATCCAGTTCACCGATGGAAGCGGCCACATCCCCGGGCTCAACCAGAACAACCAGGCAATCTGACGGCAAGTAGTCAATGAGGGCATCAGCGTCCGGACAGGCGTCCTCTCGAGCCGGCACCAGTTCCACTGCCATCACCATCTGCAATGAGCGCTGGGTACGAGGGTCAAAGAGGCGCAGGGTGTCCACCTGGTTGCCCAGGAATTCGATCCTCGTTGGCATCTCGCAGTTCGGGGGATAGACGTCGAGGATACCGCCCCGCCGGCTCATGGTGCCCGGTACCTCAACCACACCGGCTCTGCGGTACCCCATCTCGTCCCATCTCCTGAGGAGTTCAAAGGGGGCAATCCGCATTCCCTGCTCTACGACATGAGAAGCAGCTACAAATCTGCTGTGGGAGATAGTCTTTCTGGCCGCTGCAGTAGCGGAAGCTACAATCAACGGGGGTTGTGTTCGGGGATGGGGCTCTTTCCCCGCCTTCACCAGGCTGGCCAGGGCCTGCAATCTCTGCTGCTCAATGAAAGAGTCGGGAGCAAGGCGTTCATAGGGCAAAGCGTCGGGCTCGGGGAAAAGGACCGGATCCCGCTGGTTGTCACCCCAGACAGGAAGCTGACCGCAGAACCTGTGAGCTTGCTCAGGAGTCGGCACCACCACCAGCACTGGCCTTGACAGCTCTTGGTGCAAGGCCGCCACCACGTAGGGCTGGGCAGCACTGGAGACCACCACCCTGTGCCTGCCTATCGCCTGCGCCAGACCGCGAACCAGGTGCTGATAAGCCGGCATCTCGCCAATGAGAGGCACCAGACAGACTAAATTCACCGATTTCTCCCACACGCGCCTTAAGGGCTAGCTCAAAAAAGAGACTAGCCCCTATGAAAACCGTATTCCTATACAAATTGTAGCCCGGTAGTGGCTGGTAGGCAACCGGCAGCGAGCAGGAGGTGTTTTATGTCACCCTGAGGTCGCCTAAGGCGAGCTCAGAATGACAGAGACAATAGGGTGGGTGAAGCCTAGTGAAACCCACCACTTCATATCCTCCCCAGGACTTGGTGGGTTCCGTTTCACTGCACCCACCCTACACCCGCTTGCCGCATCACCATCAAGTCGCACCAGACAATAGCCCCTTCTCCACAAAGCTCAGGTAGCCATCCTTACCGACGACAATGTGGTCTAT
>JAUWXW010000030.1 GCA_030616195.1 Chloroflexota bacterium
AGTGCAGAGAAGAGAGAAGGGCACAACTTGACTTTCGCGGCGTGGAGGCTTATAACAACCGCAAGAGGTGGGCCAATTGAATAGGAGGGAGTGGTAAAGCAAACCCTGGCAAATCAGGGGGTGCAAAGCTCCAGGTCTGGGGTCGTTAGGCTATGACGGCTGGGCTACCACTGGCAGTGTGTGGTAGCCCTCTTTTGTGTATCAATCGTTGGCAGCGGGATGGAGTTTTGCATATTGGGGTAGGTAAGGAACTAATAAGTCAAAAGTAAGAAGGAGGTTCAAAGTGCCAGAAGAGCTAAACGATTTGAGTGGTCCGTTTAGGCCGGACCTGAAGATGGAGGATTTCTCCAAGGAATTCCTGCTCAAGTTAATGAATGTGTGGCAATTCGCCTGGATTCGCCTGTCTCAAGCCTACTACGATCTAATCAGGGAAAGGGATGGCTTTGAAGTAGCCAACGAAATCAACGAGAAAGCCTGGACAAAGGTAGCCCAGACGGTGAATCCCAGGTATCCCAAGATCGCCAATATCCAGTTGAATACCGTCCTCGATTCGCTGAAGTGTTGCCAGTTGCCCTTGGACAACAACATCGGACCTCTGTATCCGGTGGAGTGGGACATCAAGAATCCCAATCACGTCATAATGACCGTAACTCAGTGCCGCTCTCTGCTGTATTATGAGAAGCACGAACCGGAGCTAATAGAGCCCATTTGTCATGTTTTCGAGAAGAAGGGCATCGAGAACTATCTTCTTAATCCCAAAATAAAGGTAACCGCTCTGAAGTTGCCGCCGCGCAAAAGCCCGGACGAGGTTGCCTGCCAGTGGGAGTTGAAGATTGAACAGTAAGGGAATCAGTGCTGTCAAATAGTCGGAATCAGAATCGCCAAATGGTTGTCCGGCCGTCTCTGGGGTTTTTTCTGTGGCAGGTGGGCCGGTATTGTCTCATCTTCCCAAAGACGAAAAGGGTAATCTGAAGCAAGGGAGGGAGGTCAAGCATGGAAGGTTTGAAAGACTATAGTGGAGAGTTCAGGCAGGAGCTGAAACTTGAGGATTTCTCCAGAGAGGCACTGGTGCGGCTTTGGCAGGCAGCAGGGAAGCTCTATGTGGGACTGGATGGTCTTTGGTATTCCCTTATCAGGGAGAGATTTGGTGAAGACATGGCTCGTGAGCTGGATGCGGAGGTGTGGAGAAGGGAAACTCCGCTGGAAGTGGGTCGGGTCAGGAATGCTCTCAATATTTGGGGGGATGATATTGCCAGCGTTCTCAAGTTTGTTCAGACTGACCCGGGTACCGCGGCGATATTTCCGGAGTTTGAGTGTGAGCTGAAGGACAAGAATCATGGCGTACTCACCATTAAGCGCTGCCTTGGTCTGGAGTATTATGAGAGGCACGGAGAGACAGAGATGCAGAAGCATGCCTGTGAGGTCCTGGATGTGGAGGGCTTTCAAGCAGCGGCTGACCTTTTCAATCCTAAGATAAAGGTAAGGGCTCTAAAGCTACCTCCGCGCAAGAGCCGGGAGGAAATTGCCTGCCAGTGGGAGTTTAAGCTGGAGGAATAGAGGGACAACGGAGGACTGGCGGGGACAATATCTCAACGCGTAACCAAAAAGTAACTGAAGGAGGCCTAACATGCCGGAGCTAGATGACTACAGTGGTTCATTTAAGCCAGATCTTACCTTTGATGATTTCTCCAAGGAATTCTTGCTGAAGCTGATGACTGTGTGGCAGTTCGCCTGGATTCGCATGGCAGGAGCCTGGTACGATTTGGTCAAGGAGAAATGCGGTTTTGACATTGCCAACGAATGCAATCTGGAAGCCTGGGAGAGGGTGGCCAAGCAGGTTAATCCCAGGTATCCCAAGATAGCCAACATACAGCTAAACACTGTTCTCGATTCCCTCAAGTGTCTTCAGCTGCCTCTGGATAACAACATCGGGCCGCTGTATCCGGTTGAGTATGAGATCATAAATCCCAATCACGTCATCATGACGATAAGCCAATGCCGCTCGCTCGTCTACTATGAGAGAGAAGCTCCGGAAATGATAAAACCGGTTTGCCATGAACTGGAAGAAGCTACCATCAGGCATTATCTAATCAATCCCAAGATAAAGATAACTGCTTTGAAGCTGCCTCCGCGCAAGAGCCAGGAGGAAATTGCCTGCCAGTGGGAGTTTATGATCGAGGAATAAGCTGCAGGAGGGAGTAAAATGGAAGAGTTGAAAGACTATAGTGGCAAGTTTGTACCAAACCTTAGGTATGAGGATTTGTCTAAGGAGGTCCTGGCGAAGTTGCTGAAGGCATATTGCAAGGAAATGCTGGTGCTGGATGCCTATTGGCAGGAACAAGTCCGCAAGAGACTGGGAGATGAAGTGGTCTTCGAGTGCCTTCTGGATAACTGGACAAGAGTGGGCAAGTATGAGATGGGATGGGCGATGGAGGCGGCTAACATCACCGGGAAGGATGTTGAGGCATACGCCAAAGCTTGCCAGCTTATTGGATCGTTCGCTCAGGACTTGTACAAGTATGATTTTGACCTGAAGAACAATAACCATGGTATTCTCACTGTCCACGAGTGTCCCGCGCTGACCGCGTTGGAGAAAAGGAACCCGGAAAGGATAGTCCAGACGTGTCACGTCCTGGAACTCGAGGGTATGAAAGCATACACCGCGGCGGTTAATCCGGCAATCCAGGTAAAGCCGCTGAAGCTGGCCCCCAGGAAAAGCCCGGATGAAGTTGCCTGTCAGTGGGAGTTCAAAATCGAGACGTAAGCTTGTGGGGAAGGCTTCGATGGTAAACCCGTGAGTCGACCTGTCATGACGAGGAGCAGAGCGACGAAGCAATCTCAGGGTCGGGGTGAAGGAGATTTTCTGGCCGCCCTTCGCCGGCAATCGCAACGGGGAAGTTACACTCACGGATTGCGGCTATGATTGCAGTCTTGAAAGGGGGTCCAGAGTGGACTTGGGTCTAGAAGGGAAGACAGTCATCGTTACCGGCGGAGGCTCCAATATTGGTCGGGGTATTGTCCTGGCTTTTGCCAGCGAAGGTTCAAACATCGTAAATGCTGAGATAGATGAGGAGCAGGGACAGAAGGTAGTAGATGAGGCCAATAGTCTAGGTGGCAAGGCTGTATTGATCAAGACAGATGTAACTGATTGGGATTCGGTGCAGGCGATGGTGAAGACGACGTTGGAGAGGTTCGGCCAGATAGACGTGCTGGTCAACAACGCTGGCGGTACGCCACGCAATCGGCCCTTTGTGGAGAAACCCAGGGAGGAGTGGGATAAGGAGATAAAGCTGAACCTTTGGAGTGTTATCAACTGTGTCAGGGCAGTGGTTGACCACATGATCGAGCGGGGGTGTGGGAAGATTGTCAGTATTAGTTCTGCTTCAGGTCAATCAGGGGTGGGGGCAATCGATCTGGCTGTATATGGCGGAGCCAAAGGTGGGGTCATCGCCCTTTCAAGGGCTTTAGCCTGGGAGCTGGGCCGTCACGGGATAAACGTCAATACCGTTTGCCCTGGCTGGATTGTGCCGGAAAGCGCGGAGCATGTGGGGCAGAGGAGCTTCTGGAAGCAATGGGGCTACGATGTTTATACCCCCGAGATGCTTCAAAGGGCGATGAGGTATTGGCCCATACGGCGCCTGGGTAGACCAGAGGACATAGCTGATTCTGTCCTTTTTCTTGCCTCTGATAGGGCTAGTTTTCTCACCGGACAGACGATCAGCGTCAGCGGCGGATTCACTATGTGGTAGTCATAGCTAGATACTTCTCCCTGGGGCAGATAGCCACTGCCGATGACTACCGCTCATTCGGTCACCGTCGTCTTACCGCAAATTACTGTAGTTACTTCTGGATTCCCCTCTCCCTAGGTCGCCAGAGGCGACTCTGTTGACCGAGTCTACGAGCTTGCGGGGGAATGACAGGACGGGCGAAACCGTGTTGGCGGAACACGAATTCTGACAACGCTCACAGGGCTTGTCTGTTAGCTACCTTTGCCGATGAGGTCTCTCTGCTCCAGGTCCTCGGCAACATCTTTTAGCCCTAGCTCCTCCAGTGCTGCCCGGGTTTGAAGGCCGGTGGGTACATCCCATCGCCTGAGTTGATAGTATTCGTCTTTCATCCTCTCGAATTGTTGCCTGTCAATAACGGCACCTTTTCGAGATATTATCTCCCCTTCCTTCCCAGGCACGAGGCAGTCGGGGTTCATAAAGTCGAACTTCAGCGGCTCGGTAAAGCAGCGCTCGGGAAGACTATCGAAATCTCTTCCCCGGTGGCCCTCTCTCACCAGTATGGCCCTCTGCAAATTGAATACTCTCTCGCCTATTCTGTGGAGCCCTTCTTCGTCCACCTGGCGCCCGGTAACAGCGGAGAGTATCTTGCTCTCCAGGGTAGGGTCGCCTACGTGGTCTTCAGAGGATTCAAGGTCGAGAATGGGCCACAAATAATCACAGAGAACGAGGCATTCTTTCGCAGTCTCTCGGTCCTGTATCTTCTTGGCTGCCAGAGCCTTGCCGTCATAGGTAGAAAAATCCCCGGCCAGTTCGCTTCCCCAGAACGTCCTGGCTATGGAGCGAATTACCTCAGAGGAGGCGCTAGCCCCCTCAGCCTTTTTGGCCCAGGATACCCATTTGGGTATGAGTGCGCCTACCTCATGGAGCTGTTGTATCGGTAACCTTGGCTCCATGGCGTAAAACATGGCGTTGGTGATGTACAGTCTTGGTCCGTAAATGTCTTCGTATTCAGGTATGGCCACATAACCAAGTCTCTTAATCTGCTCTTTTGCTTCCGGTCCGACGGACTCTGCAGCTTCATTTAGTCCTCTGGCCAAAACGTCCCCGAAGTCCTGGCGAAAAGACAGCTTCCTAACCAGCGTCTCTATGAACTCCAGGCTCCCTGTTTTCGATATGGGGATGCCCGTATTCTCATCAGTCAGGATACCGGCTTCGTAGCACCTGTTAAGCCAGCTAATCATCCGGTCGATAGCCTTTGAATCAAGGCCGTAGGTATCCACCAGCTTGGTGGCGTAGAAGGGTACGTCATTCCATTCTCCATGGTATTGCACTGCCCAGGGTTGGTAAAACATGGCGGAGTTGCACATGTATTTGCCCTTCCTTCCATCGTCTGCTTCGTAGCTTCTCCTGGTGCATCCCAGGCAGCCATAGCAGGGCTCGATCTTCATCCTGTGGCTGAGACTGGGTACCAGCTCCGTTGAGAACCGGTACGACGATGACCTGAGGGTGATCCTCCTCAGTCCGCGGTAATATTGGATTAGCTCCCGCAGTCTTTCCGGTTGGGCAACCTCCACTCCTTTGTGAGCAGCCTTGATTACGATAGCCTTAAGCCTCTTGGAACCCATAACAGCCCCCAGGCCTGCTGATCCGCTGGCATCGTTGTCGGCCAGGAGGGTAGCCATGGTGGCCAGATTCTCGCCGGCGGGACCGATGGCGACTACTCTGGTTGAGCTCCCCATCTCACTCTTCAGGATTTCCCTGGTGTCAATAGCCCCCTTGCCCCACAGAGCGGAGGCGTCCTTTAACTCAGCTACATTGTCATGAAGTAAGAGGTAGACCGGCTTCTCTGATTTACCTCGAACTATGATGGCGTCATAGCCGGCAAACTTAAGACTAGCGCCCCATCTGCCCCCCAGATTGCAGTAGCAGAACTGTTGAGGAACAGTAGCTGGGGATTTACCACATACTTGCCATCGCGAGCCGCCCAACACGGGCAATCCTGCCAGGGGGCCAGTGGCAAATATGAGTCTGTTTTCTGCATCGAAGGCGCTGGCCTGGGGTGGTACCTCGTCCCAGTACACTTTTGCAGCCATACCTCTGCCACCAAGAAAGTTGCTGGCATATTCAATAGTGGGTACTGTGGTGACGCTTCCTGAAGACAAGTCAAGCCTTAAGATCTTCCCCGCATACCCAAAGGTTGACATATCTCCTCCTTCCTGTAACAGAACGCTTTCAGGCAAATCAGTGCCTGGTATAAGGCCCCGATGACCTTGGTTTCCCCGTCACGTATATGTATAATACAAGTCCCCTCTGCTCGGGGTCTTAGGGAATATCTCTTGGCTCTAGCTCCTCATTGGGATTTTCCCGGTCTCGGCAGCGCCCTTGCCCCAGAGCGCAGAAGCGTCTCTTAATTCAGCCTTGTCATCCAAGCGCTAATTGCATTATTACACTTTTTGTTCCTGGCCACAAAAAAGCCTCCCTTTCCCCCTTCGTCTGAGGTTTGGCAGGGTGGGGGCTTGACAGAGGATATTGTTCGTGCTATGGTGTACCACAAGTTAGAGTGTAAGCTGCGTTATAGGTTGCATGCTATGGTACATGATGAGGAACAGACTGTCCTAGATTTCTTGAGACGAGAGGCTTTGGCAGGTCATTTCGAGAGTACCACAACTGAGATTGCCAACGGTGTAAAGCTCAGTTATAATCAAGTCGTCAGGATATTAGAGCGTCTTATAACAAAGGGCCAGGTTGGATATAGAGAAAGAGGGACTGAGAGGAAGTTTGTACGCTACTTTCACTTGAGAGATATCCTCGATTTATGTCGGGAGAAGTGGCGCTAAGTGAGTTGTGTGGGGTGGTGTAGAGTTATAGGCGATCTTGAGGTCTTGACAGGGAATTTGGGCGTTATGTATAATTTGTGCCAACGTGGGAATCTGCTTACAATCATGATAGGCAGATTTGGGGCGGAAAGATAGGATAACATCCAGTAAAAGGAGGGGAAATGGCGATTACTTGTATCGATATAGGCACTAGCAAGATTTGTACCATAATCGCCGATGTCAGTGATGGGAGCATAGACCGCATCCTTGGAAAAGGTGAGGTGGCCTCTCACGGGGTACAAAAGGGCATTATCGTTGATCGCGAGTATGCTATTCAAGCGATTGAGGCATCAGTAAAAGAGGCACAGAGCAACGCGCCAAAGGTACAGTTTGCTTTAGTAGGGTTTGGCGGCAGGCATGTCGAGTCAAGTAACAATTGGTTCGATGTACGCACGAGGGCGAAAGACAACGTGGTGGACGAGAGGGTCATTGAAGACGTGCGTAAAGAGGCGGCGAAAGTCCAGTTCCGTCCTGAGCGGGAACGGGTCAAAATTCTAGAGAGGCAGTACAAAATCGACGACGTGGCGGGTGTACACAATCCAGTGGGAATGCACGGCTACGTTTTGAAACTGGAAGCTCATCTTATTACGGCTGAGCGGAGTTACATGGACAACCTACGCGACTGTGTACAGGCGGGCGGTCTGGAACCGATTGATGTTGTGCCTAACCCCCTGGCTTCTGGTAAGGCTGTACTGGAGCAGGACGAGATGGACAGAGGAGTCATTTTGGCTGATATTGGTGGAGGTACCACTGGTATCGCCGTGTATAGAGAAGGACGTGTCTGGCACACCAGTGGCTTACCTGTGGGAGGCAGACAGGTAACCACTGACCTGGCTGTGGGGCTGAGCATTCCTTTCAGTGCTGCTGAGGAGCTGAAGGTAACAGGTGGCGGGCTGTATCCAGAGAGAGAAGATGCTGGCAAGGTAGCGCTAATCGAGAAGTACAGGACTACTCCTGAGGTGATGAGCTATATGATCAGAGCCAGGGTCGAGGAAATCCTGAGGATGGTCCTGTCTAAGCCACCGCAACTGCCGCAACTACCGAAGTTCCTGGTTCTAACCGGTGGTACGGCCAAATTGCCCGGCATGAAGCAGTTTGTTGAAGATGAGCTTGGCCTGCAAGCACGAGTTGGAGTACCCGGGAATTTACCTGAAGGTGCTGATGATTTGGCCGACCCTGCCTATGCCGCTGCCGTGGGGCTTCTGCTTTGGGGAGCGCAAAGCGAACAGGTTGGCCGGGCCCGTGCTCGCAGGGGTGAGAGACAACTACGTTTCCCCTTGCCGTTGGGCCGCCTGTGGCAGGAAATACGGTCTCGGGCGTCTTTTGTTATCTATGGTAGGCCCCCAGCGGAAAGCTAGTTCTGCTACCAGGGGCGTCTTAGTACACAAATTGCTGACAAATGAGGAGGGGGCATGGTGAAGACCAGTTTTATACCGACAGCGGTGAGGATTAAGGCGGTAGGAGTGGGAGGAGGAGGCTGCAATGCTGTTAACCGCATGGTAATGGCGGGCATCTACGGGGTAGAGTTTATTGCCGTAAACACAGATGTCCAAGCTTTAATGACGAACCAGGCTCCAACCCGGGTTCAAATTGGGGAGCAGGGTTCTCGGGGTCTGGGTTCCGGGGGCGATCCGGTGAAGGGGCGACAGGCGGCAGAAGAGAGTCTGGAAGATCTGCGCCTGGCGGTTAGCGGTGCTGATATGGTCTTTCTGGCTGTGGGTATGGGAGGAGGTACAGGCACCGGTGCTTCTCCAGTGATCGCCAGGCTGGCCCGGGAGAGTGGGGCTCTTACCATTGCTATTGTCACTAAGCCCTTCAGCTTTGAAATGGCGCGTCGAAGCCAAATAGCTGAAGAGGGTCTCAGTGAGCTTACAGATGAAGTTGACGCTATGATAGTTATCCCCAATGAGCGACTACTGAATATTACCGGGGACAAAGTGACAGTAGACAGTGCCTTCAAAACGGCAGACGATATACTGATGATCGGCGTTCGCGCCATCAGCGAAGTCATCACTGTACCCGGAATGATAAACCTTGATTTTGCCGATGTAACGGCTGTTATGCAGAACGCTGGCCCCTGCTGGCTCGCTATTGGTCACGGCACGGGACAGAACAGGGTTGTGGAAGCGACTCGGGCGGCTATTTCCAGTGAATTGTTGGAGGTGCCCATTGAGGGAGCAACGGGCGTGGTGTACGTGATTTCTGGACCGCCTAATCTCACTCTTTCCGAAGTCGGTCAGGCGGCGAGTGTCGTCGAGGCAGCGGTGGATGAGGAGGCCATGGTTATCTTTGGTGTAACACTGGACCCTAAACTGGATAATGACGTGAGGATTACCCTTGTGGCTACCGGTTTTACTCCTATCAGAGTGGTAACAGAGGCGCGGAAAGACGAGGAGTTTCGCAATTTGATCAGAGAGTTGGAATCGGATGAGAGCAAGCTAGAGACACCCGCCTTTATGCGTCGCCCTGTCACCATGCGCCGAATGTCCAGAAGACTTTAGATCCCAGAGTGGTGAGGCAGATAGGGGGCCACTGGAGCGTATCCAGTGGCCCCCTCTTTTTATGTGTGACCACGGGCGTACCTGCACACAGTGAAGGATACGGGCAAATCCTTGATACCAATTTCTGGACTATGAACGAACCCGATGGACGGAAGTCGAAAACTCAAAACAGTATGATTCGTGTGAAACGTCCGAGGTGCTATAGGGTTCATAAGTGTTTTCCCCAAAACAATAGAAGGCAATCATTGATCCACGAAGCTACTGAGCTTGGGAAAATCTTCAGTTCTACAGTACAAAAGGTAAAATACGTTTTGTGTCCTTTGGATTCAGGTATTGTTTAGGGTTTAATCCTTTTTGCCTTATGCGCAACTATTTGAGACGCTACATGTAATTTGACGGCTGAGCGCATGCCTGGTAAGTTGTTACTGTACTTCAACCGGACTTGTGGAAGACTTTAATCGGCACTTGGCGAAAGCGAGGGAATAGAGAGTGGAAAGGGATTTCTTATTTGAACAAGAGGGGCTAAGAGGGCTTGAGCGAAAGGTGGCGGAATGGGAGAAAGACCCTACGCTTTCCGCAGAAAGGTGCCCAGGGTTTGCCACCGCATCAGGCATGCCTGTAGAGCGTGTCTATACCCCGCTCCACATAGGCAAGCTGCAATATCTTGAAGACCTGGGTCTCCCTGGCCAATATCCCTTTACCAGGAGTGTTCATCCTACGGGCTACAGAGGACGACTATGGACTATGCGCATGTTTGCAGGATATGGGACAGCCGAGGAGACTAACGCGCGTTTTAAGTATCTCTTGGAGCATGGGGAAACAGGGTTGAGCGTTGCCTTCGATTACCCAACGCTGATAGGTTATGACACTGATGCCCCTGAAGCCAGAGGGGAATTTGGCAAGTGCGGTGTAGCAGTATCCTCTTTGCGAGACATGGAGATGCTGTTCGATGGCATACCTCTGGATAAAGTGACTGCTTCCATGACCATTAATGGTCCGGCGGCAGTGATATGGGCCATGTATATCGTCGCCGCAGAGAAGAGGGGCATCCCCATGTCGAGGCTGGGCGGGACTATCCAGAATGATATCCTTAAGGAATACATCTCTCAGGCTTCTTATATCTTTCCCCCTCGGCCTTCCCTGAGGCTCATTGCAGATACCTTCGAGTTTGGCTCAGAGTATCTGCCTCTGTGGAACACAATTAGCATCAGTGGCTATCATATCCGGGAGGCTGGAGCAACGGCTCAGCAGGAGCTGTCTTTTACGCTAGCCAATGGGTTCACCTATGTCCAGGCGGGGATTGAGCGTGGTTTGAGCGTAGATGAATTTGCCCCCAGGCTCAGCTTCTTTTTTAATTGCCATAATGATTTCTTTGAGGAGATAAGCAAGTTTCGGGCAGCACGACGCATCTGGGCCAAGGAGATGCGGCGGCGATTTGGAGCACAAGAGGAGCGAAGTTGCTGGTTGAGGTTTCATACTCAAACAGCAGGCTGCACACTCACAGAACCGCAGCCGGAGAACAACATCATTCGCACCAC
>JAUWXW010000239.1 GCA_030616195.1 Chloroflexota bacterium
AAGCTAGGAAGGAGATTGTTATTGGATTCATGGGGGATTTCACTGGGCCAGCTGCGGCTACATGTGGGGAACTGTATAAGGGTATTACGGATTATTTCCGCATGGTTGAAGAGGACGATCCTATACTGGGAGTGAAAGTAAAGATCATCACCTATGACACAAGGATGGACTACTCCAGGGCGCCTATGGGATATGAATGGCTAAAGGGCAAAGGGGCGGACATATTCTTTAACTTCAGCCCCATCTTCCAGGAGATACTTGTAGAGAAGCACCAACAGCACAGCATTCCCTCCTTTACTTTTGCCTCATCACCAGCTATTGTAGGCCAAGACTGGGTCTATACACTCAGCATCCACTATCCGTGGGAGGCAGAGGCCGCCATGGAGTGGATTCTGGAGGACTGGTGGCCTGAGCAGGAAAAGGATGGTATCCCCAAAGTTGGCCACATAGGGGTTTCCGGCTACGTGTCTACAGCTCAGGTGACCGACACCCTTGAGGAGCTGCATACATTAGACCCAACCAAATTCGATCTGGAAGAGGCGGCTGCCCCTCCGGGGACTATGACTTGGGCTGTCGAATTTGACCAGCTGGAAGATTGTGACATTATTATCGTGGATTTGTTTGGTCCGCAAATGGCTAGCTTTTTGAGGGAGGCAATAGCCAAAGACTACCAAGGCGCATTCCTTGGCACGTCGTTGGCCTTTCTGGGCTTTTGGGACCTGGCAAAGGCTGCCGCCCGACAACTGGAGGATCTTGATGGCGCTCTTGCTATGCAGACCCAACTCGTGTTGACGGATGATGTACCTTTTGTCGATCAGATGAGGAATAATCTGGAGAGGTTTCGGCCAGCCGAAGCCGAGACTTTAGGAAGGGGGACCAGCTATATGGCTGCGCAGATGGCAGGTTTGGTCCTGGAGGATACGATAAGGAGGACGGTAGCAGAGGTGGGGGCTGAGAATGTAGATGCGGTTGCCCTAAACAATGCATTGAAAAGCATAGACAAGACGGTTGAAGGATTTGGTGAGGCCTTCAAGTGTCATGAAGGCTCCAATATTCTCCACCGAATGCTTAGAGTGGTTGAATATCGGGCAACAGAGGACGACTGGTATGCCATTATCGATTGGTTTCTGCCTCCTTCTCTAGCTGGTCAATAGTGAGCCTAGTGTAGTGTCCCTTAAATGACTTGACAATAGAGCACCCCATGTCATTCCTGCGAAAGCTCTCAGAGTCGCCGCAGGAGACAGGAATCCAAAAGGTCTAGGGGATGGATTCCGTGTCAAGCACGGAATGGCAAACTGTATAGTTATTACGATTACACTACACTAGGGAGCCTGTTAGCACCTTTACACCAATCTAAAAATTACTCTTGCACAGGGACGCCATTGCAGTGGAACAGGAACCATTGCTCTGCCTACCCGAGGATACTAACGGTGACTTGACAGCCTGATGGCAGGGAAGGTAGGCTGGATTGAGCTCAGCTGAATGAGAGTGAGAAGGAGGCACATATGTCTGAAAGAGTGGCGATTGTGGCAGTAGCCCAGACCAAATACCACCCGAATAGGGCTGATGTAAATGATGGGGAGTTGGCGTATGAGGCAATAGAGAGAGTCCTGCAGGAGACGGGACTCACCTACGCTGACGACGGCACCGGCATCGATTCCTCTGTTACCTGCTCCCAGGATTTCTGGGATGGCAAGACTATCTCGAGCATGAATGTCACGTCCTATGTCGGTGCACACTTAGGGACTGAGAATAAGATAGCTGAGGATTCGATCAATGCTGTTTACTGCGCGTTTGCCCAGATCCTCTCGGGCCATCACGATATCGTTCTGGTTGTTTCCCACTGCAAGGAATCCCAGGGTGAAAAGAGCCTCATCGAAAATGCTGCCTTTGATCCTATCTTCATGAGGCTCTTAGGCCTCGACTTCCTTACCGCTACTGCCTTGCAGGCCACGCGCTATATGTACAAGTACGGGGTAACGGCTGAGCAGTCTGCTAAGGTGGCAGTTAAGAACCGCGGAAACGCCAAGAACAATCCCTTCGCCCAGGAGCCCATGGACATCACGGTGGGGGATGTCCTCAGCTCAAAGATGCTGGTCGATCCCATCAGGCTCCTGGACACCAAGCCCACCTCAGACGGCGCCTGCGCTATGATTCTGGCTCGAGAGGAGAAAGCCAGGAAGCTCACGGCGAAGCCGGTCTGGATACCAGGGGTGTCAAACTGCTATGAGACGCACTACCTGGGAGATAGGGATTTGGCCGAGTACGATGCCCTAGTGTCGGCTGCCCGGAGGGCCTACGACATGGCTGGCATTACCGACCCCTTGAGGGAAATAGACGTGGCCGAGATCTCTGAGGAGTACTCCTGCCAAGAGCTTCTGTGGATGGAGGGACTGGGCTTCTGTGGCCGGGGGGAAGCGGGCAAGCTCATCGATGCTGGAGTGACTCAGATGGGGGGCCAGCTTCCGGTGAACCCTTCAGGTGGGATGCTCTCCGGCAACCCCACTATTGTGGCAGGGATGGCGAGGGTGGCTGAGGCAGTGCTACAGCTTCGCGGTGAAGCGGGCGATAGGCAGGTGCCAGGAGCCAGTGTAGCCCTCGCTCACGGCGTTACAGGGATCTGTGGGCAGCACCAGTGTGTTATGATCTTGAGTAACAAGTAATCGGAGGTGAGAAATGGCCAACAGAGTGGCTATAGTAGGTATTGGCCAGACCTATCACAAGAGCCGCCGGCCTGATGTTAACCAGCCGGAGATGGTCAACGAGGCAGTGAGGGCAGCCCTGGCCGATGCTCAGTTAAGCATGAAGGATATTGAGTCGGTGTTTGTGAGCAATATGGAGGCCTTTGAAGGGGTCTACCTTCCCGACCACTGGATGGCCGATGAGGCTGGCTCCTTTATGAAGCCAGGTTTCAAAGTCGCCACAGGGGGTACCAGCGGTGCCTCAGTCGTCGTAGAAGCCTTCCATTTTGTTGCCTCGGGCCTCTTTAGCATAGCCCTGGTCATCGGCTTTGAGAAGCAGGACGCAGGTGACACCACCGCCGCTATCACTGCCGCCACTACTCCAGCATGGGGTAAGGGCCAAGCAAGAGGAGCTATGGGGGAGTTCGCCAACCAGGCATTGACCTATATGGAGCAGACCGGTGCCAGGGAGGAGCACGCTGCTATGGTCCGGCTCAAGGCAGACCGGGGCGC
>JAUWXW010000129.1 GCA_030616195.1 Chloroflexota bacterium
CCGCTATGACCTGATTCACGCCCACTATGTGTTTTCTGGGATAATTGCTAGGGCGCAACTGCTGTATCCGGTGGTCCTTACCCACCACGGCTCCCAGGTATTTCAAGGCTGGCAGGCTCGCCTTTGCCGGATGGTCACCCCGCTGATGGACCGGGCGCTCGTGGTATCTCCAGAGATGAAGGAGAAAATGGGAAATGGCAAAGTTGAGGTCATCCCCTGCGGCATTGACCTTGATCTGTTTAAGCCAATGCCTCGAGAGCAGGCGCGGGAGGAGCTGAATCTCCCCCAGAACAAGAAGCTGGTTCTCTGGGCTGGGGAATACTGGAGACCGATCAAGAGGTTTGACATCGTGCAGAAATCTGTTGACCTGCTTCGGGAAAAGGACCCCGATGTGGAGCTAGTCCTGGTGGGGAAGAAGCCACTTCCCGTGGTCCCGAAATACATGAGTGCTTGCGACGTACTGCTGCTGGTATCAGATGGTGAGGGCTCACCTATGGTCATCAAGGAGGCTATGGCTTGTAACCTGCCGATCGTGTCGGTGCCGGCGGGGGATGTGCCCCAGGTTATAGGAGGCACCGAGGGATGTTACCTCTGTTCACAAGACCCGCAGGACGTGGCTGACAAGCTTGAACTGGCGCTGAAGTGGGGGGGAAGGACCAACGGCAGAGACGGGATAGGCCACATGGAGATTGGAGCTATCAGCCGGAGGATCATCTCCCTCTACCAGGAACTGCTTCAAGGGAAGAGAGGGCGAGGGTTGGGCCGTCTCTGGTTCTGGAGAAAAGCCTGAGGAGTGATCGTGAAGCGGATATGCATCGTTAGACAGAAGTATTGGCCTAGTAAGAATGTGGTAAGGAATGCCGAGGCTTTGGTCAGGCATGGCTATGAGGTAGACGTGATTTGCCTTAGAAATAAAGGCGGGAGGGCGCGGGAGACAATCCGGGGAGTGAATGTGTATCGCCTCCCCTTAGGATTTCACCGCGGGAACGCTCCCAGGTACCTTTTTCAATACAGTGCCTTCTTCTTCCTCACTTCCCTGAAGCTGGCCTGGGCTTCGTTGCGGAAGAGATACGATGTGATAGAGATAGATACCATGCCCGATTTCCTGGTCTTCACCACCCTTTTCCCCAGGCTCCTGGGCACGAAGGTCATCCTCTACATGTTTGAGAACATGCCCGAGCTCTTCACCTCCACCTTCAAGACAGGGCCCAATCATATAGGCGCCAGGGTGATGCGCTTCCTGGAGAGGGTCAGCGCTGGCTATGCCCACCGGGTCATCGTCTCCGACGGCATTCCCTACAAGCGAGTGCTGGAAAGCCATGGCGTCCCCGGTGAGAAGATCACCGTGGTCCTGAATGTGCCCGATGACGAGGTCTTCGACATCAAATCGGTCTCAACTCCAAAAGGTGATGATGGCTTCCGCCTGATAACGCACTGCACCATCCTCAAGAGATATGGGGTGCAAACGCTGATAAGGGCTGTCCCCCTGCTTCTCAAGGACATCCCCGAACTGAAAGTGGACGTGGTAGGCGATGGGGATTACCGGCTGGAGCTGGAGAATCTGGCCCGCGACTTGGGGGTGGCTGAAAATATCCACTTCACTGGCTCGGTTCCCCACGATAGCGTCCCTTATCTTATCGCCCGAGCTGACGTCGGGGTAGTGCCCATGATCGCTGATGTGGGCTTACCCAATAAACTGTTTGAGTACTTTGCCCTGGGAAAGCCATCGGTGGTCAGCGCCCTGCCTAGCATCAAGGCCACTTTCGATGATAACTACGTCCTCTACTACCAGCCTGACGACGAAGAGGACTTGGCCGGCCGAATTCTGGAACTCTATCGCAACCCAGAAAAGGGCGCTTCTCTGGCCTCCCATGCTCAGGCCTTCTACCGCAACTGCAATTGGCAAGTAATGAAGCATGAGTATCTGAAGGTATATGAGGAGTTGTTGGCCTAGGAGATGGAGATGGAAGCTGTAGCTCAAAGACCAAAGCCCTTGCACCGCACCCAAGGTATTGCCCTGGCTGTCCTGGCGGTAGTAGCCATATGGAGCTTCAGCCCGGTGAGCCTCCTGACGGCTGTGCTTCTGGCTGTGGCTGTTCTGTTCCTTCTCGGCCTGAGAAGGCCAGTCTGGGCCATGGCCGCCTTCTTGGTCAGCCAGCTAACTGCCACCAGCTACATGGTCGATGCTTCCTTTGTCACCATCAGCCTTCGTCTGTTGTTGCTGATGCTGATTGGGTTCATCCTATGGCGCTACTCTGCTCAAAGGCAGATCGAGCTCGGGCCAATGGCACGGCGAGTCATCATTCCGGCGATCATATTGCTCGGGGTAAGCGTGTTCGCCAACATAGCTAACACGGGATTTGACTATGCGTTTAAAGATTTCCGAAACATGCTGGTTGGCCTGTTAATTATCATCTTTTTGCCGGCAGTGATCAGGAACTCGAAGGACTTGAAGATACTCTGCGGCGTGGCCTTTATTGGCCTGATCGCCTCGGCCATTATCGGCTTGATGCAGCATTACCAGTTCTTTGATATGGGTCAAAACACCCTTATTTCCGGATTTCTCGAGCGCCCCCTGGACAGGGAAGCTAGGGTGCCAGGGATGGCCGAGACCGAGCTTGAGCTGGCCTTTGCCCTCTCGGTGGCACTTCCGGTCCTGCTCGGCGTTTATCTAGTCAAGGGGGTGAAGACAAATACCAGGTGGCTACTACTGGGGTCAGTGGTGCTGATAGGATTGGCGGTGTACTTTACCTTTACCCGTTCAGCTCTCCTCGCTCTGATCCTGGGATTGGTGGCACTGGCTCTATTCTTCAAAACGCGAATTAGGGGCGAGATCATTTTAGCCGCCGTATTGCTCGGAGTTGGCCTCATTGCAGCAACTGGAATGACCGAGAACGGATACTTGGGGGGCAGGTCCGCAAGTGCGCAGGAGGAAAGCTCCATTTCGCGGCAGATACTGTGGCAGTCGGGCGTCTCCATCGCCATCGACAACCCCGTCTTGGGGATTGGTGGTGACAGATTCCCAGAGGTCTCTCCGGAATATGCCTCCGATGTTGATCCCGCCCTTTTGGCCTGGGAGGGGGAGGCATACTGGGGCTACAGCAGCCTGGGAGCTCTGGAGCCCCACAATGATTTCTTAAAGATGTGGATCTCCTATGGAACGCTGGCGCTGATAGCCTATATCTGGCTTTTCGTCGTCGTCCTACGCAACCTCCTCGACTCTTTTCAGGCATCGACGACACGTTTTATCAAAGGGTTGTCCCTAGGCTTGGCTGCCGCCCTGATAGCCTACGGGGTAAATGCCTTCTATCATAACTTGTTTGCCACCATGCCCCTCTTCTGGATCCTGGCCGGCTTTTCTCTGGCCACCGCTAAACTCGCCCTGAAAAGCCAAGGCCACAAGCAAAAAGCGCAAATAAGAGTGAAGCATTAGGGTGAGGTGGGGTGATGAATGAGCGCATAACGGTGCTCTTCCCCGTAACTGACTTAGCAACCGATGGAGCGCAGCGACAGCTCCTGGAACTGGTCAAGGGCCTGGACAAGAACCGTTTCCGACCTGTTGTCCTCACCCTTCATCCCGGGGGCCCTCTGGAACGGGACTTCAAGGAGGTTCCCGACACCGAGGTTATTTCCCTAGACCGAAAAGGGAAATACGATCCTATCTGCCTGTTTAAGGTCTTGGCCATCCTCCGCCGGAAGAAGGTGGATGTAGTTCAACCTTTCCTGACCCCGGCTACCCTCTTTGGCCTTCTCCCAGCGCTGCTGTGCCGCACGCCGGTGAAGATCGTGACCGAAAGGGCCGGTCCAGGAAATAGAAATGCTGGCCTTGGCTATCGCCTCTACCTCAAGGTCGAGGATTTCCTCTCCCGCTTTGCTGACTGTGCTGTCCCTAACAGCCAGGCTGGAAGGGAATATCTTATCCACCGAGGCATCAAACCCTCACGGATAAAGGTGATCTATAACGGGCTCAACCTCGATCGCTTGACCACCGATGAAGAAGGTGTAGAGCAAGTGAGGCAGAGGCTCGATCTGCCTCCCGACGGCAAGGTGGTGGGCATGATGGCCCGTTTGTTTCCGGTCAAAAATCACGCCATCTTTCTCCAGGCGGCAGCCTTGATCAACCAGGTCATACCAGATACAAGATTTGCTCTGCTGGGAGACGGACCGTTGCGAAGCCATCTAGAAGACATGAGCCGAGAGCTAGGCCTGGCTTCAAGAGTGACCTTCTTCGGCGAGCAACGAGATGTGGTCAGCTACCTTTCAGCCTTCGACATAGCTGCCCTGACCTCAGAGACCGAGGGCTGCTCTAACGCTCTGCTCGAGGCCATGGCACTGGGAAAACCGGTGGTGGCCACGAACGTAGGAGGCAACCGGGAGCTGGTGCGCCATGGCGAAACTGGCTTCCTCGTCCCCCGGGGGAATCCCGAGGCGCTGGCAGAGGCCATCATCGCCTTACTCCAGGATCCAGAGGCAGCCCTGGCCATGGGCCAAAGAGCTAAGGAGAGGGTTGTCACCCAATTCGGCCTGGAAAGGATGGTACACGAATACCAATCTCTGTATGAGGAGACTCTCAGAGTGAAAGCTAGCCGAGGAAGATCATCGGCAGTGGGGGCGGGGAGGTGATACGATGAGCCTGGTTCTCGAGGTCAAGAAACATTTGCCCCGTCCCGTGAGAGCCACACTACGGCCAGTTTACCAGAAAGTACGCGGTGTTTGGAATCCGGCAGTTGTGCTGGATAAGGAGCTCCTCAGAGACACAATGGAATACTTCGGTTTGAGTGAGCCCGAAGTCATTGGCATCGCCAAGCTGCGGCATAAACTCAACGCGATGTTGTGGAATGCACTGAATCCCACGACAGAACAGGAAATCAAGAGGTTCTACCATATTACTCCATTCTATGCTATTGAGCTGCAACATTGGCATGGGGAGAGACGGCAGAGGGAATTCAGAGCCGAGGTATTAGAGATTGCTTCTGGTGACGTTTTGGATTACGGCGGAGGAATAGGCGATCTATGTCTGAAACTTGCAGAAAAGGGGTTAAACGTAACCTATGGCGATGTGTCGGGGGCAACTTTCGAATTTGCGAAATGGCTATTCAAAAGGAGGGGCTACAACATAGAGGTTATAGACCTGGAGAAGAAAGCCCTTTCGAAGCATTATGATACCATCATATGTATTGATGTAATCCACCAGATACCTCAGCCAGAAGCTATATTAGAGCGGATGGCCAGTTCATTGAATAAAGATGGGAAATTGATCATAACCTGCTTGCATTGGCAGCAAGACAAGTCACATCCTATGAACTCGAAAATGGGATTCGATGCCGAGGAACTGCTGAATTCCCTTGGATTGGCGCAAACTGATAAGGGGTGGCTCTGGGTGAAAACTGCCGGTGCTGGTGAAGTCCCAGTCGAGCAGGATTTGGTAAGAGAGCACAGGACTGGTTAAATGAGTGGCGATTTAACAAGATCAGTAGTACGCGGGGCGACCTGGGTCGGAATCTCCCAGGCTCTGGGGCAGGGCTTTCGCCTTGTCGCCATGATCGCTCTGGCCCGTTTACTGGTGCCGGAGGATTTTGGCATCGTCGCCATGGCGGCGATCGTTACTCGCCTGGCATCGC
>JAUWXW010000126.1 GCA_030616195.1 Chloroflexota bacterium
CTGACACCCACCGATTAAACACCATCAAGACCGCGCATTTGTCAGCTTTGCCAGGCTACAATATAATAAGGCGATGGCAGAATCCACCAAGGATAAATCTCCCCTTCTGGCAACGGACCTGGGCGGGACCAAGATTGCCACTGCCCTGGTGTCTCCTGAGGGCGAGATCATTTGCCAGGAGCACGTTCCTACTCTGGCTGAAGAGGGTGTGGATGCAGTAATCAGTCGCATGCTGGCGGCTGCCGACAGCGTGATCGGCAGAGCAGACCTGTCACGTTCCTCTTTCACCAGCATGGCCATTGCCGCGGCGGGAGCCATAGATTCAGACAAAGGGATAGTCACTGCCTCCCCTAACCTGCCCGGCTGGCGTGATATACACCTGAAGGAGATTATAGAGAGAGCGACAGGACTGGAGACCTTTGTTATCAATGATGCTAGCGCTGCTGCCCTGGGAGAGCATTGCTTCGGTGCTGGAAAAGGAGTCAATAATCTCATCTACGTCACGGTCAGCACCGGCATTGGCGGGGGCATTATTATCGATGGCAAACTGTACAGTGGCGTCTCAGGCAGCGCCGGCGAAGTAGGCCACATGACTATCGATGTCAACGGGCCGCGTTGCAATTGTGGCAACGTTGGTTGCCTGGAGATGCTAGCGTCGGGTAGAGCAGTAACCAGAGAGGCGCAGAGGCTTATTGCACAGGGAGCGAGAACCAGGATTATTCAACTTGCCGAGGGAGAACCCCAGAATATCACTGCAAAAATAGTGGCTGCTGCGTCTCAGGAGGGAGACACCCTGGCCTCAGAGATTATTTTCAGGGCAGCAACTTACCTGGGTATGGGACTGGCAAATCTGGTTAACATCTTCAACCCTGAGATGATTATCATCGGCGGGGGAATGGCAAAAACCGGTGATATGCTCCTCGACACGGCTCGAAAGGTAGTAGCAGAAAGGGCATTCCAGTTGCCAGCCCAGAGGGTACGTATTGTGCCTAGCCAGCTAGGTGACAACGCTGCTGTCATCGGTGCCGTCGCCTTTGGCCAGGGGCTGGCCGGATCTTTGTAACCACTTCTGCTTTTGGGTCAGCCTTGTCTCCTCATCAGTAGTCTGATAGCTGGCCAGGAAAGCGTCCTTCAACTTGATGAAACTGCCCTCTATGATGGCCCGCCTTATTTGCTCTATTAACCTGAGGATGAAACGTAAGTTATGAATAGTAGCCAGCCTGTAGGCCAGGAGTTCTTTGGACTTGAATAGATGATGCAGGTAAGCCGCTGAGAAATTGCAACAGGTATAACAGTCGCATCCAGGGTCAACAGGCTCATCCAAATCCTTGTAGCGAGCATTTTGTATGTTATGTCTGCCCGCCGCAGTGAACAGGCCGCCGTTGCGAGCCGTACGGGTGGGAAGGGCACTATCAAAGATATCGATCCCTCTGGCCACACCTTCAAGAATGTCTTCAGGTGAGCCTACCCCCATGAGATAGCGAGGTTTATCCTTGGGAAGATAGGCCACTGTTTCCTCCAGTACCCCCAGCGATACCTCCTTTGGTTCTCCCAAGCTCAGGCCACCAATAGCATAGCCAGCAAATCCCAGCGAAGTGACGAACTTGGCTGATTGGCGGCGCAATTCGGGGAAGACACCCCCCTGTACAATCCCATAGAGGGCCTGGCCTTCCCGTTGATGACTTTGTTTACACCTTTCGGCCCAGCGATGTGTCCTCTGCATGGCCTCCGTAACTACCCTGGAATCCTCGGTATAAGGAGGGCACTCGTCTAAAGGCATGATAATGTCGCCTCCCAATTTCTCCTGAAGTTGGATCACCATTTCCGGGGTGAAGAAATGCTCGCTGCCATCAATATGAGACCTGAAACTCACCCCATCCTCGCTAACCCGACGCAGTGGCACCAGACTAAACACCTGATAGCCACCACTATCGGTAAGGATAGGGCCTTGCCACGACATGAACCGGTGCAAACCTCCTACCTTTTCGATAGTCTCTATCCCCGGTCTGAGATAGAGGTGGTAGGTGTTGCCCAATATCATCGTTGTCCCAATGGCCTTGAGGTCGTCGGGGGTTAGGGTCTTAACCGCCCCCTGGCTGCCTACCGGCAGAAACACGGGGGTAGGTACTTCCCCATGCGGTGTAGAAAGCACCCCTGCCCGCGCTTGGGTTTGACGGGAGGACTTCACCAATTTGAAACTGTGGCTCACTGCCCTAGCAAATGTCGAGCAATTATGGCCCGCTGTATCTCCGACACCCCTACATAGACTTCTGTCATCTTGGCATCCCGGTACAGTCGCTCAATGGGTAAGGTTTTCATCGTTCCATACGAGCCGTGGACCTGCATTGCCATGCGGGTCGCCTCAACAGCCATCTGAGAGCAAAATAGCTTGGCTACCGACGAGTTATGCCTTATATCTTCCCCCTTATTGCGAAGGAAAGCTGTCCTGTAAGTCAACCATCTGCCTGCCTCTATCCTGGAAACCATCTCAGCCAGAAGCCACTGAATGGTAGGCATCTCGGCAATGGGTTTAGCATAGGCAGAACGCTGCTTAGCATACTCAATGGAGAGGTCAAGGGCAGCCTGGGCTACTCCTACCCCCTGAGCAGCGACCCCTATCCTTTCCACGCTTATGGCCTCCAGCATAATCTCAAAGCCAGCCCCTTTATCACCGAGAACGTTTTCACCCGGTACGCGGATACTATCCAGATAAATCACTGAGGTCCCCAGCCCCCTTAACCCTAGGGTCTCGCAGGGCTCTCGTAGCACAAAGTTGGGCGAAGAGGTAGGGACAAGAAAGGCGGTTATCCTTCCGGTTTCGTCCTTAGCAAAGACGGTGGCCAGAGAGGCTACAGAGGAGAGAGCAATGAAGTTCTTCTGCCCTTCGATAATATAATCATTGCCTTCAGGCTTTGCCCTGGTAGCTACAGCTTTGGGGTCTGAGCCAGTGGCCGGCTCGGTGAAACAGAAGCAGCCGAATATCCTGCCGCTGGTCAACGGGACCAGGAACTCCTGCTTCTGCCGCTCGTCACCGAAGCGGAAGAGACATTCCTCAGAGAGAATACTAACGGCCACAATGGCACCGGCTGTCATCGAAGCCTGGCAAAGCTGCTCCACTACCAGTGCGTAGGCAAGGTAGCCGGCGCCAGTGCCGCCATACTCATACGGATAAGCCAGGCCATAATAGCCCATCCCGCCCATTTCCTGAGCCAGGTCTAGAGGAAACTGGGCACTGCGGTCAATCTCGGCCGCCTGTGGCAGGGCTGCCCGCTGGGCAAACTCGCTGGCGGCGTTTTGAATCATCTTTTCCTGTTCACTAAGATCGAAGTCCATGGTACACCACGCCTGCTTCTGTCACCGGGTTCTTTCCTCTACTTTTTCCTGTTGGGGAGTCGCAGAAAGGAAAAGGCATTACGTGTCGCCTTTTTCCAGGCTAACCAGAGATATCTGGCTATTGGTGTAGATGCACAGGTCAGCGGCAATCTCCATGCTGATGCGAGCCACATCTGTTGCTCCCAGGTCTGAGTACTGAAGCAGGGCTTTAGCTGCTGCTTGGGCATAGCCGCCTCCCGAACCTATAGCAATTACATCATCATCAGGTTCTATCACGTCACCCTCACCAGAGAGAAGCAGTATGTCTTTTCGATCAGCTACGATCAGCCAGGCTTCGAGGCGGCGCAGCACCCGGTCGGTGCGCCATTCCTTGGCCAATTCTATTGCTGCTCGCCTCAGTTGCCCTCCATGCTTATCCAGTTGATTCTCAAATCTCTCGAATAGGGTCACGGCGTCGGCCACCGACCCGGCGAAGCCGGCAATTACCTGGTCGTGATACAGAGTGCGCACCTTGTTGGCGCCGTGTTTCAACACAACATCGCCGGTAGTGATCTGCCCATCGCCAGCCACGGCTACTTGGTCACCCCTCCTGACTGCTAGAACTGTTGTCCTTCTTACCATCTTCCCCATCACCCCCTTACTGATAGTAATATCAACACAAGTACAACCACAGAGTAGGTAAATAAGGCGCTACAAAGCTGAAGAACCCGCCAGATCCTCAAGTATATTTGCCACCTGCTCAGGAGGCACGTCGTCTCGAATTAATGCCTGACCGATCTCCGCAAGCAGCACCCACCGGATGGCCCTGGCCTTGACCTTCTTGTCTAGCTCCATGGCCTTCAGCACTCGGGGCAACTCTACACCCGAGCAGTTGGTAGGCAAGCCAAACCTTTCCAGAAGGAGACGCTGCCGCTCCACAACTTCCGACGGCAGCAGCCCCAGCTTATGAGCCAGCATTGCCGCTCCCGTCATACCTATAGCTACCGCTTCACCATGAAGAAACCGCTCGTAGTTCGTGGCTGCCTCCAGGCCGTGAGCTATGGTATGTCCATAATTCAGCAGTGTGCGCCTACCTCTCTCCCTCTCGTCTTCACTGACAATCCTGGCTTTGATAGCGGCACTCCATCCTACGGCTTCAGCCGTGCTTGCTGGCTCCAACTTCACCAGCTTCTCCGCATTGGCTTCCAGGAAAGCAAAGAAGTCGGCATCGAGGATCAGCCCATGCTTGACCACCTCTGCCCATCCGGAGACCAGCTCGCGGTAGGGGAGGGTTGTCAGTGTCTGAACATCGGCTATTACCAGGCGGGGCTGATAGAAGACACCAATGAGGTTTTTGGCCTGTGGATGATTGACTGCCGTTTTCCCTCCAATAGAGGCGTCTACCATTGCCACCAGGCTGGTGGGGACTTGCACCACAGACAACCCACGGAGGAAGGTAGCCGCCACAAACCCAGCCAGGTCACCTACCATGCCTCCCCCCAAAGCAATGATAGTATCACCCCTCTCGGCGCGATGCTCTACCAGCCAGTCATAAATTCTAGTGGCGGTTTCGATGGTTTTAGTCGCCTCCCCTGATGGGACTACAAAGGAATTGACAGTCAGCCCCACCTCCTGAAGGCTTTTGGTCACTGTGGAACCATAGATAGAGAAAACCGTTTCATCGCTGACAAGATAGGCAGTGCCAGGCAGTTCCGCTTGCTTCACTTTCTCCCCCAGGTTACGGAGCAGGCCCCAACCAACAAAAACAGGGTAATGCTCGGTAGCTGTGACTACCTCGCAGGCCAGGTCGCCTGTCCGGCGCGGAGCGTCCTCTTCCAGATGAGAGCGGTTCCAGTAATACCAGCCTCGGACCACCTCCTGGCACACCTCTTCTAAAGTCAGACTATCGGTGTGCACCGTCCAGTCAGCCGCAACAGCGTAGTAGGGTTGACGGTATTCCTTGAGCTCATTGATACGCCGGAGGGGGTCAGGAACAGCGAGGAGAGGACGAAGAGGACCGGAGGCTTTCGTATCCCCTAGCAAGCGCCGGTGTATAGTCTCCGGGGTTGCCTCCAGGCAGACTACAAAACCCGTCTTTTTCATCAACTCCCGATTTTGGGGATCAAGGATGGCTCCGCCACCGGCAGCGATAACCGTTCTTTCTTCTTGACATGCCTCTGTCAGTACCTGTTTTTCTATCTGCCGGAAATAGTCCTCACCCTCCTGGGCGAAAATCTGGTCAATACTCTTGCCGATGAGCTTGACTATCTCATCATCAGTGTCCACCTGCTCCCAGCCAAGTTGTCTGGCTACCTCCTGCCCCACCTTCGACTTGCCAGTAGTGGAGAAGCCAATCAGGATAATTCGGCTACCAGTTCTTTTACCCACTTCACTCCGTCTCGGAAATCGTGTCCTCCCAGCGCTTCC
>JAUWXW010000135.1 GCA_030616195.1 Chloroflexota bacterium
TCTCGATGCCCACCTCTTCTACTGCCTGCCGCAAGACCTCAAAAAGAGAAAGCCCCTCCAAGAATCCACCATAGTAAGATCCGCCCATATCTTCAGGACTTGCCCCAGGGTGGTACCTATCAATGAACTCTTTGATGAAAGCCACTGCAGCATTTTCTTCACCCCACCACGAAGCTATCATGGTGGTGATGTACCCATCAAGATTCTCCCAGCCAACACTCTCCTGTAAGAACTCATAGAAGCCGAAACTGCTGCACCCACCGAGCAACTGGGCATCATACCCCTTGTCGCGGTAACCTTTGATAAAATAGGACCCCTGGATATTTTTCGCATATATATAGTCGCAGTCTTTGAGCTTCTCTACCTCACCACCACAGCTCATTGTGCCCACAGGAGTCAGGGAAGCGCCAACATAGTCAAACTCATCCGGATGAGCCTGGCAATACTCCTCTATTGCCGCGTCTATCTCTATTCCTTCGGGCTGCATCCAATCGTAATACCCAATCTTAGGGATTCGCTGCGTATCGTCCCAGTGGTTTTCGCTGACCCATTTGAGGAGGGTTTTCACCTCAGGCTTGGAAGGGATGGAAATGACAAATACCCATCCCGGAGGCTCCATGGCAGCCTCGCTGTATAGGTAGGTAACTATCGGGATCCTATCTCTCTCTGCGGAGGGTTTTATTGTCTCCGACCCCCCTGGTAGACTGGTGAGGATTAGGTCTGCCCCCCGCTCTTTACACCAATCATAGCCAGGTACGTACCTGGCAGGCTCCATGCGAGTATCATAGCTCACTAGTCGCAGTTTGGCGCCAGGTATTCGCCCCTTCTCATTGTAATACTTGACAAGATCCTCTATGCTCTGGTACAGGGGGAAAATTGCCGGCCCGCCTGGGCCGGTAAAATCCGTCAAGAAGCCTATGGTGATAGTCCGCTCCTCCTTTTCCTCTTCCTCGCCACAACCGAAAGAAAGTGGCACCAACAGAACCAGGACCAAAAGACCACCCACAGCCCTTTTCCAGTTACGCCTCATGTTTTACCTCCTTCTGCTCCCGAAAGAGAAGTTACTCTCTCTGCTCTGTCACAGGTATGTGCGTCGTCAGCAACACTGGCACAAGCCTGTAACGGACACTCTAATTAGCTGAGCTTCTTTTGTCAAGCCCTCTCAGCGTCCGGTTGTACTCCTTTCTAGCTTGCAATGCTTGCCGCTTTTGCTGACGTCCAATACAAAAAGGCCCCAGAGGGGGCTCCTGGGCGGCGGGGGTCACCCCCCGGTGTGGCCTGGTTGCCGGTTAATGGGGCTTTCATGTGCGGACTGCGGTTCGAGATTTTTGGACTTGTTAGATGCCTTGACAGCCAGCGGGCAGGGGCTTTAACATAGCCGCATCAATCGATATGGGAAATCCCGGCTTAAGGTCTCGACAAGCCATGATCAGTCCAAAGCGCTTCAAATTCAAACGGATCACGATTGTATTGATTGCTCTATGCGCACTTGTCATTCTCAGTTGTGTGAGTGAATCGCCGGGCCAGACCGTTACCACGGATGGAATATGGCTCAAAGACAATCTTGGCCGTACGCTGATCCTTCACGGCGTGAACCTCGGTGGGTCTACCAAGGTGCCTGCTCATCCAAACGGGGCCACGCATATTCGGGAGGGATTCTTCGACTACGAAGATGTGTCTTTCGTGGGGCGGCCTTTTCCCCTTGAGGAAGCTGACGAACATTTCGCCCGTCTTCGTGAGTGGGGGCTGAACTTGGTGCGGTTTCTCGTCACCTGGGAAGCGGTGGAACATGCCGGGCCGGGGCAATACGACGAGGAATACCTCGACTATGTACGCGCCATCGTTGAGAAAGCTGGAGAGTACGGAATCAGCGTCTTTATTGATCCTCACCAAGATGCTTGGAATCGGTGGACAGGGGGAGATGGGGCTCCGGCTTGGACCCTGGAGAAGACCGGAATCGACATCACCAGGTTGCATGAGACAGGGGCGGCCATTGTGCACCAACTTTGCGGGGACCCCTTTCCGCACATGATCTGGCCGACCAATCACACCAAACTCGCAGCAGCCACCATGTTCACCTTATTCTTCGCCGGCAATGAGTTCGCTCCCAACACTGAAGTTGATGGAGTGCCGGTTCAAGAATATCTTCAAAGTCACTACATCAACGCCATCAGCAAAGTCGCGGAGCGCCTTGCGGACCTTCCGAACGTCATTGGCTATGACTCAATGAACGAGCCAGGAGGTGGGTTCATTGGGCTTCCTGATTTGGACGCCTGGGATACGCTGCTCACCCACGGCCTTATGCCCACACCGGCTCAGGCGATCCTGGGCAGTTCACATCCGCAGGAAGTGGCGTTATGGGCCTTTGACGGTTCGATGTTTGTACGGGAGGGTACTGCAACCATGAATCCCGGGGGGATTTCTATCTGGAAGGAAGGGTTCGAAGATGTTTGGAAGGCCAACGGGGTTTGGACAGACGAGGGAGGTGAACCCCGAATATTGCGTCCGGACCATTTTGCATCGGTGAATGGACATACGGCGAAATTCGAAACAGATTTCCTGAAGCCTTTCCTGTTGCGTTACATTGAGAAGATTCGAAGTGTCGATCCTGATGCCATAGTATTTATCGAAAGCGGTGGGGAGCTTCCAGGTGTTATCCCTTGGGGGGGGAATGATCCGCCTCATGTAGTGTACGCGCCACATTGGTACGATGGCATGACAATGGTTGCCAAGCACTACAATCCGGAGTATAACGTCAGGACTTATCCGAGGGTAGAGTTCGTGTTTGGGGCGAAGAATGTGCAGGCGCTGTTTGAGCAACACTTGGGAGAACTGAAGAAGCGAGCCACTAACGTGGGTCCCGGGATGCCGACCTTGATCGGCGAGTTTGGTCTTCCGTTCAATTTGGATGGGGGGGAATCCTATCGTACGGGCAACTTTGAGGTGCAAACGCAGGCGCTGGCCAGCTATCTGCAGGCGATGGACACTCACCTGCTCAGCTACACGCTATGGGTTTACACTGCCGACAATACGAACGAACGCGGTGACCAGTGGAACGCAGAGGATTTTTCCATTTTCAGCCGGGACCAGCAGACCGATCCGGAGGATATACATTCAGGGGGAAGAGCGCTTGAGGCCATCGTTCGTCCGTACGCTCGCGCCACCGCGGGAGAACCTCTGCGTATGAGCTTCGATGTATCGACGCGAATCTTCGAGTTTGAGTTTCTTTCTGATCCTAGCATAGACGCCCCGACCGAAGTGTTTGTCCCTAGTTTTCAATATCCCGGGGGATATTCGGTCGAACTTTCGGACGGGCGTTTTGAGAAAGATGGAGAATCGCAGACCCTGAGAGTTTTCCATCCCGAAGAAGGGAGCCTGAAAATCGTGCTTCGTCTTCTGCCTTCAGACTGATCTTGTCGAAGTGGAAACGGGCAAGACTGTTTTGACACCCAAGTACGAAAGAGCGAAACGCAAAGTCGGAGTCCGCAAATCTTCCGAGTACGGGACTCAAAATATAAAGTTGGGAGGGGGGCTGCCGAGCGCCGGGAAACGCGCCATAGTAGCGCCGGGGCGAAAAATGAAGCAAGAACCATGCCTGCAATTCTAACTCACAAGGTGGTACAATAATTGGGGCGTAGGTCATGCGCCTTCGTGACGACAAAGCCGTGATTTTGTTCGGAAGGAGGCTAAATGGGCATATGCTATCAGGGTAAGAAACTAAAGGAAGCTGTCGACGAGAAGGAGCGGCTCTTTAGCGAAACCGATCATGCTTACGGCCTGAAGCGACTTGAGTTAGTAGAAGGCGATCCGGCCAAATTCATGAGGTTTCAGATGAGGTTGGTGGCCGCCTGCATAAATGTTAGAGAAATGGCCAAGCTGATATCGGCGAATCCCATGTCCATGGTTCAGGGCGAGTTGCTTTTCTTGTTCGCCAATGCCGAGGGAGATGCTACGTGCGCATCCTATGGACTGGCCGGTCATATTCAGGCGCTTCCCTTTATGATCCGTTCCCTAGCCCAGTTGGGTTTTGAGGAAGACCCGGGGATCAATGTGGGGGACATATTCTCCACCAATGACCCCATGTACGGGGCTCCCCACAACGCAGACTGTTATACCTTGGTTCCTGTGTTCTACAAGGATGAGTTGATCGGCTGGACAGTGGGGCTAAACCATATTACCGACGTTGGCGGCCTACAGCCTGGCGGTCTGGGTGTCATTTCGCCCAGTGTGTTCACCGACGGGTTTACCTATCCACCCACCAAGACTGGGGCCAATTTCAAGCAGCATAAATGGTGGGAATTACACTGGAAGAGGCGGACGCGCACCGAAGCCTTCAACATCCTGGATGACAAAATGAGGGCTGCCGGGGCGGTGGCGCTACACGACCGGGTTCTCGAGATTGCTGAGGAGTTTGGCATTGATTACTTCCGCCAGGGTCTCAGGGAAATCATAGAGAGGGAGAGACGTCTGCTAGTGGAGCGGATAAGGACTCTGGCCGTCCCGGGGAAATATCACTACCTTTTCCTTGACACGGTAAGATACAAAGGCGTGGTGGGCAAGCTATTTGCCAGCTCCAACAGGAACTGGCTTATTCACCTGCCTGTGGAATTTCATGTCCGCCCTGAAGGCAACCTCTCTATGGACATGGAGGGCTTGACCAGTGAAGACGATTTCCACTGCAATTCCTACGAGCCTTCGGTAAGAATGAATAGCTCAATGGGCGCCTGGCCAATGTTTGCCCATACCGTCACCCTCAACACCGCGCTGTACTATATGACATCCTGGAACTTCCCTCCCGGCAGCATGTTCAACCCGCAAAATCCCTTTGCTGGCACGGTCATGGGCCTGGCTGAAAGCGGCAAACTCAACATGATGTACCACACTTGCCTCAGCTACTCATATTTTGCCAGAGGCTATCTGGAGGAATGTATGGCCCAAGACGCCGCCGGCATCGGTTACGGGCTATCCGGTGTGATGGCTGACGGTTTTCGATGGGCCGGCGGTGACATGAGCCTCATCACCTGCTGGAGTTGCAGCGCCTTTCCATATAGAGACGGCGACATTGCTGGATACTGCACACCGAACCCGGCGGCGGACCAGGGAGAGACCGAGCTGGGTGAGTTCCTGCAGCCAACTAACCTGAACATAGGCAAGAAGCTGGTGCCCAATTATTGCGGCCACGGCAAGTTTAGAGGCGGAAATGGAATAGGTATCTGTCAGTTGATTGTTGACCCGGGGCAGGCTCTAACCATAGCCACTTTTGCTGCTACCGGCGGGATGGGTCGGGCTGCCATCGGTATGTGTGGCGGCTATCCGGGGCCAAACGATGTCGTCGTACTCGCCCACGATACCAACATGAGACAACTTCTGAAGGAGGGCAAAACCTATCCCAGGGATTTCGTTGAGATAAGGGAGTGGCTCAAGGAAGGCAACCTGAAGGCGGGGAGTGTGGAGGCCTTCAAAGGTCCCACACCCAACATTCCCTGCAAGGACGGAGATCTGTATGCCACTGCTTCAGCAGCCATGGGCGGCTGGGGCGA
>JAUWXW010000226.1 GCA_030616195.1 Chloroflexota bacterium
CTGTGAACGGGGAAACATTATTCCTTAGGCCTGTCGATGAGCTTTTCAGAACTTTGGGTCCAGGGCAATCTGCCTCCTGGCATGATGATTTCACCATGCCAGGGTTTAGCGTCACTGTGCATGTAGAGAGTTGGTGGGAGAAGCCCCCTAAGGCTTTGCACCAAGATAACATAGCAGAAAAAAATATTGAATTGGGGGAAGGAGGGCGAATAGTGCCTGAGTCTAGCATTACAATCGATGCTCCCAGTGATGCCGTACCAGGTGAGACTGTTAATTTCAGTGTCACCGTGACGAACACCAACACTCAGGATCCACGGATCTTTGAAACCGAGTGTTGGGCACCAGACCAGGCGGCAGTGAATAAGGTCATTGAGATTATACCGGGTGAGCTGTTTCAACCTGGAGAATCGAAAACTTACCACGCCTCTTTTGTCATGCCGAATATGGACGCTGAGATTTTTGTCTGGATAACGTGGATGTGGTTCCCTCAGCGTATTGATGATAATTGGGCGCTTCAAGTTGTTGGAGTTACAACGGGGCCTCCACCACCTCAATATACGCTTACTGTCAGCGTCTCGCCTGCTGTCGGTGGTATCATAAAAACTCCTGATAAACCCTTCTATTACGAAGAAAATGTGGGCGTAAGGGCCTATGTAGATTCATTTATGCAGGACCTGTACGAGTTCGACTATCTTATAATTGACGGCGGCCCACCGTACGCGAGCCCAGTGATTAATATCTATATGGGTCAGAATCATACAGTTGTAGCTTACTTCAAGGAAATAGCGGTGTCTCATGAAGGCACAATAACTAGAAAGGAGTTGAAATATGACACAGTTACGAGTCCAATCCCTGTTAGCTGACTTTCTGGAGAGTCTAATAGGCGCCAATGTCCCCATCGGATCACGCGGCCTGGTTCATATCTGGGGAAGAAACGATATGAACACTAGCCAGCAACTGGGCATCCACTGGGTGGTCAGAGACCCGCATGGCGTAGTAAGGGAAGAATTTGATGACTGGGAGTGGGGCTACACCGGACCTGGCGATGAGCAAGACTTCGTTGGTAACGGATTCGACATAAACAAACCCGGCACCTGGACCATACTAGTACAGCTTGTAATGAATCCTTCTGCCATGGTCATCGTTGACACCTACGATGGAGTCCTCTGTGAGGTCACCGCGGAATTTGCCGGCACCATAACCAGGAAGGAGCTGAAGTATGATAGCGTTGTCGGTGACATCCCTGTCTACTAATTTGCCTCTGGGGGCCAGTGTTCCTATTGGTCAAAGCGGCATAATCACTGTCAGGGGGCGCAACGACCTGCTCACTCGGCAGCAACTGGGCATCCACTGGGTGGCCAGAGACCCGGACGGCTCTGTGGTGGAAGAATTTGATGACTGGGAGTGGGGCTATACCGGTCCCGGCGATGAGCAGGACTTTCTCGGTGGTCGGTTTGACCTGGATAAGGAAGGGACATATACCTTAGCAGTCGATTTGCTGATGAACCCGGATAACCCCGTAGTTGTTGATAGCTACCAGGGAGACTTATGTACCGTTACGACTGAACTCCCCCCGGAGTATGAGGTTGTTCAGGACACCGTCTATCCCTGGGCTTATGCATTTGAGGGTGATGCCGAGACCTGTACCTTTGATTTTAAGCTGACCCCGGAGCAGATCCCGGGAACGGAATGGCTTGGCGAGAGAATCGTTAACTCCTTCGTCAGCGAGTTGCAGAAGGAAGGCTCAAGGCTACTCGCTCTACAGGTCTATCGGGACACCACGCCGACATGGTGGACCAACTACCGCGTTGTGGCGACAGCTACCGCCTCACCCTTGGTCTGGATGCCAATTATCATCGGCGTGCTGGCGGTACTGTTCGTCGTTGCCATTGTCTTCGCCATTAAGGCCATCGATGAACTTTTCTACAAGCGAAAGGGACTGGACGAGGACACCAAAAAGACATTCTCCCGAGAGACACTGATAGCAATGATACTTGACCTTGAGCCGGAGACGCCGCCCGAGACTTTGGAGGAGAAGTCAGACGAGGAGCTGCGAACCCTGCTAAACCTGATACTGGCAGAGAAGGCGCCACCGATATCTTGGTGGCCACTGGCTGTACTTGGCGGATTAGGTGTTCTAGGGGTTGGAGCTGCTGCAGTTGTCATAGGTGTTAAGCGGGAGTAAACCTATGTCTAGGCTTGAAGAGGAGGGGCAGAAGGTTGCCGAGCGGCTCGGCAATGGTGTGACCTACGGGCGTCCCTGGCTCCCCTATGGTCCCAAAGGTGAATTCTTCGGTCATTTCTTCTTGGATGCGGTAACCGGTACCTCGTTTGTCGCCAAGACCTTTGAGGAGGCAAAAGCTGAGTTGACCAAGACAAGGAAACAATTTGGTGCCAGGCCCCCGGTATTTTCAAATAACCCGGGTAATACGTTGAAAGCCAAGGAGGAATGGGACCGGGCTTTTTTGCGAGTTTTGCCTGTGGTCTCCCTGGGCCTCGGTGTTGCTTCTGTCGCCGTGGCAATTATAACGGTGGGGCGCAGCGCCTCTTTGGCACAGAGAGTAGATTACCAAGACGGCCAGTACCTGGTTTCAGTTCGCTATCCCGGTCAGTGGTACGAGCTGAGGGATTTTGTTCAGCCAGGTGACCCCGATATCGCAGCCGTCTACTCTCAGATTGGGCCCGACGTTTGGGCTAATCTCGACTTCGTATGCCGCAATATTTCATATCGCCGAGATAGAGGCGAATTCTGGCAATTCCCATCTGAGACACTAGCTCAAGGGGAGGGGGATTGTGAAGACTCATCCCTACTTTTGTGTAGCTTGCTCCAAAATGCTACTGATGCCTACGTGGTTTTAGGCAATTATCAAGATTACGGCCATGCATGGTGCCAGCTGGGGGGGCAGATCCTGGAAACAACCTATACGTCCGCCAGGCTTGTCCCTGACCCCGAGAATTACTGCGGCTATCTTTACTTTAATAACCGACAAGTAATAGAATTATGGCCAGGCGCCCTTCAAGAGATTTTTCAGGTCAGGCGGCATGAGGCGACAAAACTTAATCTGATGGCTGCCGCATTGCAGAAAGAGGGGTAATATGGCGCAGGCAATAACACTTCCAGCTCACGTAGCCATTATTCCAGATGGAAACCGCCGGTGGGCGGACCTCCATGGGGTACCCCGACTCTTGGGACACCGGGCTGGAGCCATAGCCATGCACAATGTCGTGGCTTATCTCATCGACCGGGAAATAAAGTACTTAACCCTCTGGGGCTTCTCAACAGATAATTGGAGGCGCAGTCAGGAAGAAGTTGCAAGCCTACTCCAACTCTTGGCTACCTGGATAGAAAAGGATGCCCCCTGGCTAAACACACGTGGCGTTAGGCTTCGCCACATCGGCCAAATTGGCGAACTCACCCAAAACCTGCAACGGACCATAAACCACGCAGTAGCATTAACTCAAAACAATACCGGTATGA
>JAUWXW010000021.1 GCA_030616195.1 Chloroflexota bacterium
GGGGATAGATAAGGTAGGAATCCTGAAAATCAATGTAAAGGTGCTTTGAAACAGTCACCAACAGAACTTGCATAGACTGGTCGGTTCTCATAGCGAGGAGCGTAGCGACGAAGCGATCCCTGAGACAGCCAGAGATTGGGATTGCTTTGCCCAGCCTGTCCTGAGCGTGGCAGATTCCTGGGTCGCCAGAGGGTCGCCTAAGGCGACACCGACCTCAGAATGGCAGCAAGCGGAGGGCTCACAATGACAGCACTTGACCCAGCACATTGATATTGCGTCTGAATCGTGATTGATACTGTCCCGCCTTCCAGCGTCTGGTATAATGTTGAGCTAAGGAGGATGAAATGAGCCCCAAGGAAGTCAAGGTCTATTCGACGCCTACATGTCCCTACTGCAAGATGACCAAGAAGTTCCTGGACGATAATGGCATTGGTTACCAGGACTTAAATGTGGGTGAGGACAAGGCGGCTCTGGACGAGATGATCACCAAATCAGGGCAGATGAGTGTGCCGGTGATAGACATTGATGGGGAACTTGTAGTCGGCTTTGATCAGACACAATTGAAACAGAAATTGGGTCTATCTTGACCCAGAAAATCCTATTGATCATCGTCCGTTCTCGGAGGCGAGTCTCAGACATGATTGTGCCTGAACCCCGCTCCCTTCGAGGGAGAGGTTTACAGGGGTAGACACCGGCGACTCTGTTGACCGACTGGCCGTGGCGTTGTTGGGTGAGGGTTGATTTCTCCTCTCCCCTTGATCCCCTCCCGTCACGGGAGGGGGACTATAGTGAGTTTTGCAGCTGACTGGAGGGAGACTCATGTATGACCTGATTATCGTTGGTGGTGGTCCGGCAGGTATGACGGCAGCGGTGTATGCTGCCAGAAAGAGGTTGAACGCGCTGCTTCTGAGTAAAGACCTGGGAGGTCAAGTCCTGTGGACTACAGGTGTTGAGAATTACATGGGCTATCAATATATCGAGGGTCCTGAGCTGATGCAGAAGTTCGAAGATCAGGTGACGCAGTTTCCGTTGGATCAGAAGATGGGGCAAGAGGTGGTGGCTTTGTCTCGAATAGGTGCGGGGTTTGAGGTCAGGACAGAACGTGGAGACACTTATCAGGCCAGGGCGGTGATAATCGCCACCGGGAAGCGCCCCCGACAGCTAAATGTTCCCGGGGAGGAGAGGTTGAAAGGGCGGGGTGTGACCTACTGTGCCATCTGCGACGGGCCTATTTTTGCCGGGGAGAAGGTGGCTGTTATTGGCGGCGGCAATTCTGCCCTGGAAGCTGTTGACGATATGGTCAAGATAGCAGATCATGTTTATCTCGTATCTCTCACTCCTCTAACTGGTGACCAGATACTTATTGACAAAGTCAAAGATGCCCCTAACCTGACTGTTTTCCTGGAACACCAGGTGTTGAACATAGAGGGCTCAAACCGCGTAGAAGGTATCACAATCAGGGATTTGGAAACCGGTGGGGAGAAGAAGCTTGAAGCTGGTGGTATCTTTGTGGAGATCGGGCTTATCCCCAACTCCGACATGGTCAGGGGCGTTGCCAAACTCGATAAGGCAGGTGAGATTGAGGTGAACTCGGCCTGTGAAACTGGCATACCGGGGCTATTTGCGGCCGGTGATGTAACTGACGTCCCGGAGAAGCAGATAGTGGTTGCTGCCGGCGAGGGAGCTAAAGCAGCGCTTGCGGCTCACAGGTATCTCCAGAGACTATAAAGAGACTTATAGTAGGGAGGAGGTCAGAATTGGGTATATTTATGTCTGGTAGAGAGCTTATCGACATTGCCGTTGCAATTGAGAGGAACGGGGCAGCCTTCTATGACTCCCTGGTCAAATCGACCAGTGATTTGACAGCTAAGAGCGCCTATCAATTATTGGCTGACCAGGAGAGGGAACATATTGGGATATTCCAGGGTATGCTTGGTTTGGCAGACGAGTATTCGTTCCCAGAGACCTATACGGAAGGGTACGACGTTTACCTGAAGGCGCTGGTCGACTCCTCTGTTTTCACTGACGACCAGGTTGCCAGGGAAATGGCACAAAAAGTGAGCAGCGATGCTGAGGCTATCCAGATCGGCATCATTGCAGAAAAGGAGTCGATCCTGTTCTACTCCGAGATGCGGGGCCTGGTGCGCCGATCAGACCGCCAGGTGTTAACCGAGATAATCGGGGAGGAGAGGTCTCACCTGAGGCAGCTCTCAGAACTCAAGAAGAGTGTGACCGAACAGTGACGTATTCCGGAGGTGGACAGTGAACGAAGTCCTGAGGGCGCTGAGGAAAATGCACAACCTGGAGAGATTTGCTGTGGAGATTTACGGCAGGCAGATTAGGGCTTTCTCAGAGGAGGAGATTGCCAGCAAGCTCAAGGTAGCGAAGGATAATGAGCAGGAGCATGTTGACGGTCTCAGGGGACGCATTGAGGAACTGGGGGGTACCACTTCATGGCTGGGGTTCTTCTTCCAGATGGCAGGGAAGGTGCTGGGTTTTGCCACGACCCTTTTGGGAAAGGCGTCTATCCTCAAAGCTGATATCCGGCTGGAAAAACGGGCGGTCAAAGATTACGGTGGTTTCCTGGAGAAGGTCAACTTCGATGAGGAGTCCAGAGCTTTGATAGAGAAGAATATCGAGGATGAGAGGGCTCACATCGAGAGATGGCAGGAGTCCCTGGAGATGCTGAAGGGTTAGTGGCAAAAGGCGCTCTGGAGGCCCGCTGATTTGACCAGCGGAAGGAGGTGATCAAGTTGGGGTAAACAATGTAGGCGAAAAGTACCGGTGCAACGTCTGCGGTAACGAGGTGACGGTGACCAAGGCAGCTGGTGGAACACTGGTCTGTTGTGGGGAGGACATGGAGCTGATCAGTTCGTAATGTTGATAGTGGGCCACAAAAAACAGGGAGAAGGAGGTTAAATATGCTTGTGCGTGATATCATGACGAGCAATCTCATCACGGTATCCAGCGATACCCTAATGGTAGAGGCTGGAAAGATTATGGAGTTCCATCGAATCGAGCGTTTGCCAGTAGTTGACCGGGGGAAATTGGTTGGCATCGTGACCAAGGATATACTGGACAAGGCCGCTCCCTCTGAAGCTACCTCGCTCACCCGCTGGGAACTGCGTCACCTCTTGGGCAAGATGCAGGTAAAAGAGATCATGAAGACTGCTGTGGTGACAATTAGTCCAGACATCACCGTGGAGTGTGCCATAGCTACGGCGCAGAGCAATAGGGTTGGCTCCTTGCCGGTGGTCGAAAAGGATAGAGTAGTAGGCATAGTAACCACCAACGACTTCTTTTACAAGATTCTGAATCCCCTAATGGGCATAGGAGAGGGTGGCTCTCGCATCATTGTCTACGGGGCTGGCGACACTGAGCAGATGCTTAAGGTGACACAGTGCTTGAGCAAAAATGGTGTGGGGGTAAAGGCCATGTGTACTGTGGCACCCCCGGAGGCTGAGAAGAATGACCTGCTCGTTCACCTGGACAAAGAGGACGCCAGCCAGGTGGTGGCGGAGCTCAAGAATCTTGGCTTCTCCGTGGATACCAGGGCGTTCTGGCCCTGCTAGCGCTGCTGCCGACATCAGCAGATTCCTGATGTGGTGACCAAAGTCGGTTACACCGGAGAATCATATCTTTGTCTTTTTGCTGCGGTCTAGTGTTCTAGCATCGAAAGAGGGGAGGAAGATCAATGGCTTATGCTGCTAAAGACTATGGTGGTCTGCTGGGAATGGAGGGGTTTAGCCAGATGCTGCTCAGCAATCATTTCACCCTCTACCAAGGCTACGTGACCAACACCAACAAACTGCTGGACCTGCTCGCCTCGATGTTGAAGGAGGGCAAGGTTGGTGCCCCAGAATATGCCGAGCTAAAGAGGCGAATGGGCTTCGAGTTCAATGGTATGCGCCTGCACGAGTACTACTTTGACAACCTTGGTGGGAAGGCGGCTCTGGATAAGTCGGGGAAGCTGGGGAAGAAGCTTGGGGAAGACTTTGACAGCTACGAAGATTGGGAAAGAGATTTCAAAGCCACCGCAGCAATGCGCGGTATTGGCTGGGCCATTTTGTATCAGGATGGTGTGACTGGAAAGTTGATCAACCAGTGGATCAATGAGCACGAGACAGGCCATCTAGCCGGTGGTATGCCTGTACTGGTACTGGACGTTTTTGAACACGCTTTCATGATCGACTATGGGTTGAAGCGTGCTGACTACATAGAGGCTTTCTTCAAGAACATCGACTGGGGTGCGGTGGAGGGCCGCCTGAAGTAAGGCGAACCAACTGCTGTGGCAGTCTGCTGCCTTGGCAGCTTCTGGAAATTGTAACCCGGCTGTGTTGGCCGTGAAGCGATTATGATGAACCCGTGGAGGAGATTGCGGTGGGTAGCGGTTGCTCTGGTGCTGGTGGTGCTGGCTATGAGAAAGAGGGTGTGACCTATTGTTGCCAGCCTTGCGCCAGCGGCGGAAGTTCCTGTGAGTGCGGTTGCTGTCATATTGCTGAAGGGCCTGAAGAATAGCAGAGAGGGTCAGACAAAATCAAGAAGAACTCCGGGCGGGATGGTGACCCCAAGGAGTCTGATGATTTCACCGAAATGCGTATGGAGTACAGAAACCATCACAGATATTATGAGGGGGTGCCATGAGAAAAAAGAGGTATCTTACAACGAATCAAGGGGTCCCGGTCAGCGACAATCAGAACTCGCTGACGGTGGGCGAGCGTGGACTGGTGCTGCTGCAAGACGTGCATCTCATTGAGAAGCTGGCACACTTCGACCGGGAGCGAATCCCGGAGCGCGTAGTCCACGCCAAGGGCGCCGGAGCCCACGGCTACTTCCAGGTTTACGAGAGTATGGCCAAGTACACCTGTGCCAAGTTCCTCCAGGATCCGGCCAAGAAGACGCCAGTGTTCGTCCGTTTCTCTACGGTGGTCGGTGCTCGAGGGTCGGCGGATACAGCTCGTGACCCCAGGGGCTTTGCCGTTAAGTTCTACACTGAAGAAGGGAACTATGATCTGGTGGGCAACAACCTGCCCGTCTTCTTCATCCGGGACGCCATCAAGTTTCCAGACATGGTTCATGCTTTCAAGCCTGCTCCTGATACAAACATCCCCACTGCCTCGAGCGCAAATAGCCGTTTTTGGGACTTTATCTCTTTGACCCCCGAATCCACTCACATGATCACCTGGCTCTTCTCCGACCGAGGCACGGTCAAGAGCTACCGGACTGTGGAAGGATTTGGTGTCAATACCTACAAGTGGGTGAACGCCAAAGGCAAGGAAGTCTACGTTAAATACCATTGGAAGCCGGCAGCAGGAGTCCATCCCATCGACCGCCATGAGGCCAGCCGTCTGGCCGGGGAGGACCCCGATATCGCCACTCGCGACCTATGGGATACCATCGCCTCCGGCGGGACGGTGGAGTACGAGTTGGACGTTCAGACCATGGAGATCGCTGACGAGTTGAAGCAGAGCTTCGACCCGCTGGATGCGACCAAGACCTGGCCGGAGGATAAATTCCCGCTGATGCCGGTGGGCAAGATGGTGCTGAACCGCAATCCAGGAAACTACTTCGCCGAAGTGGAGCAGGCTGCTTTCTGCCCGGCGTCCATCGTCCCCGGCATTGAGTTCTCCGCAGACAAACTCTTGCAAGGTAGGGTTTTCTCCTATGCAGATACCCAGCGGCACCGTCTGGGCCCTAATTACCTCCAACTCCCCATCAATCGGCCTCGGGTGCCGGTCGATAACAACCAGCGCGACGGAGCCATGCAGTACGCGCCCTATGGCGGCGGAACGGTTAATTATGAGCCGAACAGCCTGGGGGGCGGGATGCCCGGTGAGGCCCCGTCCTATCTAACCGTCCAGACTCGCGTCGAGGGCAACACTACGCGCCGTAAGATCAGCCTGACCAACGACTTCGAGCAGGCCGGCGGACGCTACCGTTCCCTCGGCAAGGTGGACCAGGATCACCTGGTTGACAACATCGTTGACTCCCTGGGTAAGGCGGACAAGCCGATTCAACAGCGCATGGTTGAGAACCTCACCAAGGCTGACCCCGAGATGGGCAGGCGCGTGGCCGAGGGGTTGAAGCTCTAGCCAGTGTTCAGGGATGGGACCGTCACTGCGCCCGGCATATGCTTGGCCTCTTGGGTGCCAGCCGTGGCGCCAGGTAAATGCGCCCATGGCGGGCTTCGCCACAAAGGCGGACACAGGATGGAAAGGAGGATGTGGCCCGATGACTACTGAAGCACCCGAATGGATAGATTACGCCAAGATCCGTTGGAACTCTGACTGGTGCAAAAGATGTTACATCTGTGTGGAGGCTTGCCCCAGGCAGGCGCTGGTTCTTAAGGATGATGCTATCGTTGAAGTGGACGGCTGCGATCAGACGGGCCTTTGCCAGAGGCTTTGCCCGGACCTGGCTATCGAGTTGATTGAGCCCAGGACTAAGGGGGGACAGCTATGAAAAGGCTGGTCCAGGGAAATGAAGCTGTCTTTCTTGGTGCCCTCAAGGCAGGCGCCAGCTTCTTTGCCGGCTATCCCATCAGCCCCTCGACGGAGATAATGGTCCTGGCCTCTGAACATGCGGCTCGAAACCCAGGATTCAGGTTCATTCAAAGCGAGGATGAGATCGCAGCGGGCAATGCCATCATGGGGGCCTCCCTGGCTGGCGCCAAGGCCTTCACTGTCACCTCAGGGCCCGGCTTCACGCTGATGCAGGAGGCTGTCGGCTATGGCCATGAGGTCGAGATACCGGCGGTGTTTGTTGATGTGCAGAGGGTTGGCCCGGCCACCGGTATGCCAACCATGCCGGCTCAGCAGGATATCGTGCAGACAAACTATGGCAGCAGCGGCGACTACTACCCACTGGCCTTTTACCCCAATTCCGTTGACGAGTGCTACCGTTACGCCGTGACAGCTTTCAATGCCGCCGAGGAGTCCCTCTCGCCTGTCATTTTGCTCAGCGACGGATTCGTAGGCCATTTGAATGAGGTGGTGGACCTCGATAGCATTGAGGTAGAAGTTGTCCCTCGGAGCAGGCCACCCCTGGGGACAGGGAAGAGGTTTTTCACCGGCCTGGCCCACGATGAGGAGGGCAACCCACGCACCGCTGACGCAGTAACCTACAGTGAGTGGCTCTCCAAAGTCAAGGCCCGACATCAAGAGGTGGCGGCTCGCCATAATTACTTTGAATTCATGGGGAACACTGCGAGCGACACACTGCTGGTTTCCTATGGTATCGTCTCGAGGGTGATTGAGCCGCTGGCTTCTCAGTTTGCCCTGTTCCGGCCAATACGCATTTTCCCCATGCTGGGTGATGAGCTTCGGGAGCACGCTCAAGGCTACGAAAATATAGTCGTCATAGAGGCCAATGACGGCCAGTATGCCTGTCTGGTTGAGCGGGAGGTCAAGAGAGACGTTATCCGGGTGCCGGTCCTGGGCGGTAGAATCAGCCTGGAAATTGCCAGGAAAGGTCTGAGTGAGAGACTGGGGAGGGAGGTGCTGTGATGTTCAAGGACCTTCTCAAGCTGGAGCTTTTTCCCACTACCTGGTGTCCGGGTTGTGGAATAGGGCAGATAATGATCCAGTTGGCCACGGTTATGGATGAACTTGGCCTTGGTCATACCAATTCCACCGTCGTCTCCGGGGTGGGATGTACCGGCCGCCTGGCTGGCTACTTCAATGTGGATGGCGTTTACACCCTGCATGGCCGCACTTTGCCTGTGGCTGAGGCAGTGAAGCTAGTGAATCCGGACCTCACGGTGATCGTTGCTTCTGGCGACGGGGATCTGACCAGCATTGGTGGTAACCATCTGCTTCATGCTGCCCGACGCAACCCAGACTTGACTGTGCTGTGTAACAATAACGAGGTATATGGCCTAACCGGAGGTCAGGCAGGGCCAACAACGCCGCGGGACACCAGAACGGTGAGTACCCCTGCCGGCGCTATATATGACCCGGTGGACCTTCAAAACCTGATGAAGGCCGGTGCCAAGTATTTCTATGCCAGGACCACCGTTTTCCATCAGGTACACTTTCGCCGGTGCATTAAGGAAGCTATTGCCTGGCCGGGGTTTGCTTTTGTTGACATAAGATGTCATTGTATCGAGAACAACGGGCGACGGTTGGGGTTCAACTCGGCATACGAAATGCTGCAGCACTTTCGCCAGACGTACAAAAGGGCGCCCGAAGGCGCTGAGACCTTGGAACCCTTCGAAATAGGTATAGTCCGCAAGGGATAGGAAGGAGAGTCCGCCATGGGAAAGGTCATCATTTCCGGAGAAGGGGGCCAGGGAGTGCGGGTGATATCTCATACCCTGGCGACGTTGCTGGCCAACCTTGGTTACCAGGTAGGCCTGCTATATGATTACGACTCAGCGGTGAGAGGTGCCATGAGCTTGGCCCATCTCACTTTCTACAAGGAGCCTATTGCCAACCCGGTGATTGATGAGGCCGACATTCTGCTTAAGCTATCGGACAAGGCAGGGGGACTTCACGCAGAAAAAACAGTGTGCCAGACAGGACTCTGCACTGAGGAGGAGATCCCCTTTGGCAAGCTGGGAGTGGAAAGATTCGGCAGAGAGATCTTTGGCAACATGATTGCTCTGGGACGGTTGATGGCCCTGGTGGATGTGGAGGTCTCCGATGAAGAGTTGGCCAAGGTTCTTCCCCTTAAGTACAAGGAGGAAAACATAAATGCCGTGCATTTCGGTTACCACCTCAAGGAAGAAGATCTGGAGAGAGGCATAAAGTCAAGAAAGAAGCGCGAGTTTCATTTCTCCAGTGAAAAGCCGGGGGAGATAGGCCCGGAAGACGAGCAGCGATAGCTAATGAGATAATGTAGCGCGAGGCTTCAGCCTCGCAAAGACGGCGACCCTAAAGGGTGGCGCTACAAAGCGATGGAAACTAAATCCAAATACGCAAGACGCATTAGGTTGAAGGACTTCTCCTATAGGGGTGCCTATCGCTATTTCATAACCATATGCTGTCTTGACCGGAAAGACTGTTTTAGAGACGGCGGTCTTGTGACCAAGGTCCTGGAAGTCCTGAAAGCCACTGCAGAGCAAGAAGACTTTTATGTTTGGGCGTACTGCTTCATGCCTGATCATCTCCATCTATTGATAGAGGGAAAGCAAGAGGGTGCCGACATGAGGCGATTTGTTTCCCTATTCAAGCAAAAGGCGGGGTTTCAATTCAGGAAGGACTGGAGTATGAAATTGTGGGAGGCCAATTACTATGAACACATACTTAGAAAAGAGGAGGAAACTCTGCAGGTAGTGAGATACATTTTTGAAAACCCTGTCAGAAAGAAGATTGTAGAGGACTATACGAGTTACCCCTATTTGGGCTCCTTCCAAATTGATGATATCAGGATGATGTAGCGCGAGGCTTTAGCCTCGCCAATTGGGCGACCCTAAAGGGTCGCGCTACAAAGGGTATTGAGATGATGTAGCGCCAGGCTTTAGCCTGGCAAAAATTGCCCTATGGGCAGTCGTTGTGATAGCAACCCACAACAACAGTATGTGGGAGTGGAATGACGGAGGACAGTATATGACTTATGATCACGAACCAGATAGAGCGAGTTCTCTTTCCACAGGTTTTCGCCTGTGGCCGTCGAAACGGTATGCCGAAATGCACCACCGCTCGATGGAGGACCCTGAAGGATTCTGGTCTGAACAGGCACGGAAACTCGACTGGTATCATACCTGGGACCGGGTGCTGGACTGGAACCTGCCTTATGCGCGGTGGTTTGTCGGCGGCAGGCTGAATGCGTGCTATCAGTGCGTCGACCGTCATGTCAAGACATGGCGCCGGAGCAAGGTAGCCATATACTGGGAGGGGGAGAGAGGGGAGACGAGGGTGCTTAGCTACTCTACCCTCTTCCGTGCGGTCAACCGATTTGCTTCAGTCCTGCGGAGGCTTGGTGTCAAAAAGGGGGATCGCATTGTTCTCTACCTTCCCATGATTCCCGAACTTCCCATTGCCATGCTCGCCTGCGCTCGAATAGGGGCTGTGCATACAGTGATTTTCTCTGGGTTCAGCGCTCAGGCAATAGCCGACAGGATTGCCGATACACAAGCCAGGATAATCATCACTGCTGATGGAGGATATCGCCGAGGTAAAGTAATGCCGCTCAAGGCGATTTCTGATGAGGCGGCCAGCCTCAGTTCCACGGTGGAGAATATTATCGTGGTTAAGAGGACCGGAGAGCCGGTGCCCATGAAAGAGGGAAGGGACCTCTGGCTTTCCTCTCTACTGGAAGACGCAGAGATGTTCCTAGATCCCGAGGCGGTGGAGTCCACCCACCCGCTTTATGTGCTCTACACCTCCGGGACTACGGGTAAGCCCAAGGGGATAGTACATAGTACGGGTGGGTATCTTGTGTTCAACCACTCCGCATATGAGTGGGTGTTCAACATAAGAGAGGAGTCGGTCTACTGGTGTACTGCCGACCTGGGTTGGGTAACCGGTCACAGTTCCATAGTCTACGCTCCCCTCTCGCATGGCGCCGCCATTGTCCTGTATGAAGGGGCTCCCGATTACCCCGCAGTCGATCGGTGGTGGGATATCGTGGAGAAGTACGGTGTCAGCATTTTCTACAGTTCTCCGACAGCAGTGCGAATGTTCATGCGCCATGGTGAAGAATGGCCGCTGAAGCACGACCTTTCGAGTCTTGAACTTTTGGGCACTGCCGGTGAGCCCATAAACCCCGAGGCCTGGCATTGGTATTACAAGTATATTGGAGGCGAGAGATGCCCTGTAGTTGATACCTGGTGGCAGACGGAAACGGGAGGCATTATGATCTCTCCCACGCCTGGGATTGAGCCAGTGCCGCTGAAACCAGGCTCAGCGACTTTCCCCCTCCCTGGTGTCGATGCTGCTGTGGTCGATGCCGATGGAAAGGAAACGTCTCCGGGCCAAACAGGATTTCTGATAATAAGAAAGCCGTGGCCGGGGATGCTTGTCGACATTTACGGTGATCCCCAGCGCTACCAGGAGTCCTACTGGTCACGCTTTCCAGGCTCATACTATACTGGCGACTTTGCCATGCGCGATGAGGATGGCTATTTCTGGCTTTTGGGCAGGGCCGACGAGGTGCTGAAGGTGGCGGGGCACCGCATCGGGACAACGGAACTCGAGGATGCTGCCATAAGCCACTCGGCGGTGACTGAGGCTGCCGTGACAGGCAAGCCCGATGAGGTAAAAGGTGAAGGGATTGTCCTCTTCGTGACACTCAAGGCAGACATTTCACCCTCTGCCGGGTTAAGAAAGGAGCTTGTTCAGCACCTACGTCGTGTTATTGGGCCTGTGGCCACTCCCGATGAGGTCTACTTTGTAGATTCGCTTCCCAAGACGAGAAGTGGCAAAATCATGCGGCGTGTGCTTAAAGCGGTAGCCTCAGGGCAGAGCGTGGGCGACCTCACTACTCTGGAAAATGAGGCCTCGGTGGAGGAGGTGAAAAAGGCTTACGAGGGCTTGAAAAGGATGTCCGATACTGGTAAAGAGGATTAAGACCCACCCCAAGGGAAAGATAGGCAGCGGTGGGTTTCGCTATGCTTCACCCGCCGTATGAGAAGTATCACGATAACGGGTAGGGTTGCCCGACGTCGGGCAATCCTACCCGTTCCTGC
>JAUWXW010000020.1 GCA_030616195.1 Chloroflexota bacterium
TCATAAGGAGGCAATGCGCAGCCTGCAAGGAGACTATCGTTGATATGGATGGGCAATCACAGTAAAATAGAGTCGTACTTGCTCGGAAAGCCTGACGTGGCCAGAAGTTACCCAGGATATTTGGAGATGAAGGGCAGAAAAGGCCTCCTAGAGATGCTGCGAGAGAGGGGTTATCGCCTTACTCCTCAACGAATGATGGTGGCCGAAGCCATCGAAGGCAGCGATGATCACATCAGCGCCGAAGAAATCTGCGCCAAGGCCCGGGCCAAGTATCCCTACATTAACATGTCTACTGTGTATCGGACTTTGGAACTCCTGACAGAGCAGGGTTTGGTGACCGAGACAGATTTGGGTGGTGGGCGCCTGCTGTATCACCCAACAGGGAAAGCTCATCACCACCACCTGGTGTGCCGGAAATGCGGCGCGGTCCGGGACATCGACGCCTCTGTTTTGCAGCATTTGCGGAATGAATTGAGCGTCAAGTATGGCTTCGACGCAGACCTGGCACACATGGCGGTCTTCGGAACCTGCCAGAACTGCGAAGGCTGATTCCTCCCATTTAAACCCGGTCAATCAGTCCACCAATGACAACCACGGCAATCGCTGATCTTGGGCAGGTACAGACTCTTGAAGGGTCAATAACTTCGTGCTATAGTGAGGAAACGGTGTTCGTCTCATAATTTAGCCGTCTCCACCGAGAATGAGACGGCTAACATGGAATAGCACCGGGGACGAAAAGAAATACCGGCTCTAATCTAACCCAGGAAAGAGAAGTAACGGAGGGATCGCATAGTGGCCTAGTGCGGGCGCCTGCTAAGCGCTTACCGGGGTGACTCGGTCGTGGGTTCGAATCCCACTCCCTCCGCCAAGTATGACAGACGGGACAAGCCTATACCTGGCCGCTTTTGTTTGAGTACCCCAGGTATTCTGTAGCTTGCCGGTGTGCAATTCACCGATTTACAATGGTAGTCCTGCTGCCCCACCCCTTCAGAAAGTAACAATCAGCTATGCCTCATTACTACGTTTGGACCATCGGTTGTCAGATGAACAAGGCTGATTCAGAGTATGTTGCCGGTTACCTGGAGCAGGCTGGCTATTCCCCTACGGCCACCACTGAGAAGGCTGATTTCATCTTACTCAATAGCTGTGTGGTGCGGAAGAACGCCGAGGACAAGGCGCTGAATAAGCTGGACTCTCTCAAGGGCCTGAAGAAAAAGCACCCCCATGCTACCATTGCTCTTACCGGCTGTTTGGTGGACTCCAAGACCGATGACCTGAAAAGGCGTTTCCCCTGGGTTGACCTCATTTTCCGACCGCAGCAGTGGGAGGTCCTCTTCCAATGGGCTGAAAGCCACGGGCTGCCTTACCCGGATAAGACAGACTTTTTCACCCCTCCTAACACCCCGGTGAGCGTCTTCATCCCCATCATACAGGGCTGTAACAGCTTCTGCTCCTATTGTATCGTACCCTATCGCAGAGGAAGAGAGAAAAGCCGAGATTTGGATGAGATTTGTTGTCAGGTCGACACCGTCGTTCGTCAGGGTGCCAGGGAGGTCACCCTACTCGGCCAGAACATCGGCTCCTATGGGCATGACCTGCCTTACAAACCTGACCTTGCGGACTTGCTAACAGAGCTAAACAAATTGGAAGGACTTCTGCGAATACGCTTCCTGACCAACCACCCGAAGGATATGGGACAGAGGTTAATGCACGCGATAGCCGGACTGGAAAAGGTCTGTGAGCACATCAGTCTGCCGGTTCAAGCCGGCGACAACGAAATTCTAAAAGCAATGAGACGTGGTTATACCATCGAGCAATATCAACACCTGGTAGCGCAGATACGTTCGACCGTTCCCGGCATTGCCCTGAGCACTGATGTGGTCGTCGGTTTCCCCAATGAAACGGAAGAACAGTTCGAAGCAACCCTGAACCTGCTGCATCAGACCAGGTTCGACAGGGTTCACATAGCAGCTTACTCGCCTCGACCGGGCACCATTGCCTCCAGAAGGTTTGCTGATAATGTACCTGCTGAGAAAAAGGGGCTTCGCCTTCAACGTGCCGAAGCAGTGCACGAATCTATTGCGGCTGAAATCAACAGCGGTTTCTCAGGCAAGACAGTCGAGGTCCTGGCAGAGGGAAAATCGAAAGGCAAATGGCAGGGCCGCACCAGGGGAGACAAACTGGTATTCTTCACCGACGACACCGACATCACCGGGCAACTGGTGGAAGTCCAAATCGAAAAGACCAGCGCTTGGGCACTCCAGGGAAGCAGAATATAGCCAGCCGCTCCTGTAAACTGGCATTCTCGCTACTGGTTAGCACCCTCAGACAATGTAAAGTGTGGAATTATTCTATGGTGTGCCATGAGCCGCGTGGACCATTGCCAGCCGCCTGAGTAAATCAACACCTCAACTTGGCGACAAGACAGAATCCAAGCTCCCTTGCTGAAATACTGAAGGCAAGGCGAGGCGCGGGTGCCGCCCTCGCACCGCCTCCGTGTACTCCCGTATGCTCCCTCGCGTCATCATTACCTCCAATTTTGGTAACACTTTTTTGACGCAACGATATCACTTTCGGTAACACTTATTATGAGTCAATTCGCTCGCTTGACAATGCCTTCGTGAGCACCTAGAATCAAACATGATATGGTGGATTGGCAGGTAACCGCAACGACGATCAAGTGTGAGTATGTGGATGATTATGCCGTCATCATGGTCTACAAGGATAATACAGCAAAGTGCGCTTTCGTCAACAAGCATAGTAGAACCAAGGATGGCCAGAAGAGGTTGCGGAATTGCAAATGGCCAGACTGTTCCTTGGTAAACGGATTTAAACAGCGGGCCTTCACCATATAGCGACATAACAAGACAGGCTCTCTGGGGGCTTTGGCCTTGAGTAGGGTGGATACCTTTATGGGCGTTCTTTAGGGGGGCGAATCAAAAATCGGCCCCTGTTTGTTTTAGCACAATCCGAGGAGTATTCTTTTATCCATGGCTTCTATCAGACCGGAGAGATTTACCGAGCAGGCTCAAGAAGCGCTAGCTGCTTCACAGGAAATGGTTCGGCGCTACGGACATACCCAGTGGGATGTGGAGCATGTGTTGCTTGCTCTGCTCGAGCAAGAAGACAGCCTAACCGTCAAGGTGCTTGGGGAGCTGGGGATAGATGATCAGGCCCTGAAGCAACAGTTAGAGTCATCTTTGGAAAAGTCCCCGAAGATTGCCTATGAAGGAGCCCAGATTTACGCTACCCCTCGCGTTACTCGTCTGCTTCAAACCGCCAATGCCGAGGCCGACAGACTGAAAGACGAGTTCATCGGCACGGAGCACCTTCTCATCGCTATTGTCGGCGAACAGCAGGGCGAAGCAGCCCGAATTCTGCACGCCTCCGGCATTGACCAGGAAAGTATCTATCGGGCCCTGCAGGACATCCGCGGGGGCCATAGGGTCACCGATAAGAGAGCCGAAAGCAAGTATCGCAGCCTGGAAAAATATGGACGAGACCTCACCAAACTGGCCGAAAAAGGCAAAATTGACCCGGTCATTGGTCGGGAGGAGGAAATCCGCCGGGTGATGCAAATCCTTTCCCGGCGCACCAAGAACAACCCCATAATTATTGGCGAGGCCGGGGTAGGCAAAACGGCCATTGCAGAGGGGCTGGCTCTGAAGATTATTGCCGACGACGTCCCAGACTCACTGAAGAAGAAGAGAATGATCGCCCTCGATATGAGCTCTTTGGTCGCCGGGAGTAAGTTCAGGGGCGAATTTGAGGACAGGCTGAAGGCGGTAATTGACGAGGTTCGGCAGGCGAGCGGAGAAATCATCCTGTTTATCGACGAGTTTCACACTGTAGTCGGAGCCGGGGCAGCAGAAGGCGCCATCGATGCCAGCAACATACTTAAACCGGCGCTTTCCCGCGGGGAACTCCAATGTATTGGGGCCACCACTCTCAATGAATACCGAGAGCATGTTGAAAAAGATAAGGCGCTGGAGAGGAGGTTGCAACCGATTTTTGTCGGCGAGCCCAGTGTTGAGGCCACCATAGAGATGCTGCGGGGCCTCCGCCCCAGATACGAGGCACACCACAAGATAACCATCGATGACTCAGCTCTGGTCGCGGCTACCAAACTATCTCACCGGTATATTGCCGACCGTTTCTTGCCAGACAAAGCTATTGACCTCATTGATGAGGCGGCCAGTAAGATTCGTATCGATCTGGAAAGTGCCCCACCTGAGGTCAAAACTTTGGAAAAGCAACTCCAAAACCTGGTCGATGAAGAAGGGGCAGCGTCGCAACGGCAAGACTACCAGCGTGCTGCTGAACTCAAAGCAGAAAAGCTTCGCCTCGAAGAAGAATACCAGCGAGCCAGAGCAACATGGCTTCAAAACAAGAAGATTGATGGCTTGATAGAAGAGAATGATATTGCTGAGCTCGTTGCCAAGTGGACAGGTATCCCTGTTTCCCGCATGCTGGAGAGTGACGCCAAGAAACTGGTGGACATGGAGGAGAGGCTTCACGAAAGGATTGTAGACCAGCAGAAAGCCGTAGTCGCTGTTTCCGAGGCCATCCGGCGAGCCAGGGCAGGATTGAAAGACCCGAAGAGGCCTATTGGCAGCTTTATTTTCCTCGGTCCCACAGGCGTAGGCAAAACGGAGTTAGCCCGGGCTTTAGCTGAGTTTCTCTTTGACGATGAAAACGCCATGGTGCGACTGGATATGTCTGAGTATATGGAAAAGCATACTGTGTCCAGGCTTATTGGTGCTCCACCTGGATACATTGGTTATGAGGAGGGGGGACAGCTTACCGAGCTGGTACGTCGTCGCCCCTACCGAGTTGTCCTTCTTGACGAGATTGAAAAGGCACACCCCGACGTGTTTAATATTCTCCTCCAGATTCTGGAAGATGGACGGCTCACCGATGGTCACGGACGGGCAGTGGATTTCAAGAACGTGGTAGTCATAATGACCAGCAATTTGGGTACGCAGGATTTGCAGCGGCAGGCTGTGGGTTTCCGTCCAGGGAAAGAGCTCGACCAGGAGAAGCTACGCCAGACGATCAGCAGCGCCCTAAAACAAGCATTTCGTCCCGAGTTGCTTAACCGCATAGACGAAATCATCGTCTTTGATCCCTTGACCGAGGAGCATTTGAATCGTATTGTTGACCTCCTGCTGAGGGAAGTGCAGGAGCGCCTTTCCGAGCGTGGCATCACAATAGAGCCAACGGATTCTGCCAGGTCGTGGCTGGTTAAAGAGGGTTACGACCCAATGTACGGGGCAAGACCACTGCGTCGGGCTATCCAGCATCATGTAGAGAGCCCACTTTCCAAGAGGATACTAGATGGGGAGTTTGTGGAGGGGGATGTGGTGTCGGTTGACGCCGCGGGCGATGGGTTGAGCTTCGCCAAGAAGTAGTCAATGAAGGCACTGCTTCAAAGAGTCACCCACGCTTCGGTTGCCGTGGAAGGCGAAAAGATTGCTCAGATTGGGCGAGGACTGGTGGCTTTAGTGGGAGTAGCCCAGGGAGATACAGAAAGCGATGCCAGATATCTAGTCGAAAAGATGGTTAACCTGCGGATCTTCCCAGATAGAGACGGCAAATTCAATCTTTCACTTTTGGACGTAAGCGGAGAGCTCCTGGCAGTGAGCCAATTTACCCTTCTGGCTGATACTCGGAAAGGTCGTCGCCCCAGCTTCACCGAAGCTGCTTCCCCAGGTCAAGCTGAAAGCCTGTTTAATAGCTTCGTAGAGATGGCAAGGACTACGGGGCTTACGGTGGCCACCGGACGCTTTCAACAGCACATGCTGGTGGAGATTCACAACGAAGGCCCGGTTACTATCCTGTTGGACAGTAGAGCCTAGCTGTCATCAACAGATGCAGCCTCGGGACAGTGCAAACCGCAGCAGCCTCACCGGGATAGACTTGCTCAGGGTGTGTCTAGCGACGGGAGCTGGAATGGAGGTTCAATCGGCCCTTCCATTTCTTCTCCCTCCCCTCCAGCCTCGGCCATAACTCCAACTTCAGTAGCAGCCTTCAGTTCTTCTTCTGAGAGACAGCGAGCAGGGATTAACCTGCCAATGATAACATTCTCTTTCAGACCCACGAGTTTGTCCGTCTTTCCGGCTATTGCCGCCTCTGTAAGCACCCTGGTAGTCTCCTGGAAAGAAGCCGCTGCTAGCCAGCTCTCGGAGTTAAGGGCAGCTTTGGTTATTCCCAGAAGGGCCGTTTGAGCTGTAGCCGGCTCGCCCGCTTCAGCTACCACCCCAGCATTGATGTCCTCGAAGACGAAGCGATCAACCAGATCTCCAGGAAGCAAGTCAGTATCGCCAATAGAATCAACCCTCACCTTCTGCACCATTCGGCGTACCACGACCTCAATATGCCTATCGTTGATGTTCACCCCTTGGGAACGGTAGACCTTTTGTATCTCGTCCACTAGGTATCGCTGTACCGCTTCCCTTCCTTTAATACGCAGGACATCTTGAGGATTAACATGTCCGTCAGTAAGCTGGTCGCCAGCCCTTACCTGAGACCCATCTGCCACTCGGATACTTGCTGTAAAGGAAGCGAGGTATTCTTCTTCCTCCTTCTCTTCATAGCTGATAACAAGGTTGTTTCCTTCAATACTTGCTATGCCGCTTACGGGAGCCAAGAGGGGTGCTGGCGATAGCGAAGTCGTCTCCTCTCCATCCCCCTCAGTGACTGGCAGTGACTGCCTGGCCAAGATTTCCCCTACGTTCACCCATTGGCCGTCACTGACTAACAGCTCCGCATCTGAGGGCAGGCCATATTCGCTACGATAGGATTCGGAGTTCGTAATCCTAATCTTGTAGCCCTCCTCTATGGAGAGTACTTCAGCTACCCCGTCAATCTCAGAAATCATAGCTTGCCCCTTTGGTACTCTGGCTTCAAAAAGCTCTTCTACTCGAGGCAAACCGCTAGTGATATCTAACCCCATTACACCTCCAGTGTGGAAGGTGCGCAGCGTTAGCTGGGTACCTGGCTCTCCGATACTTTGCGCCGCGATGATACCTACCGTCACTAACTTGTCCACCAACCTGCCCACAGCGAGGTCAGCACCATAGCAGTTGGCGCAAATGCCCTGTCTTGATTGACAGGTGAGGGGTGATCTGACATAAACTTGAGTTATCCCCGCAGAGACAATTTGTCTTGCCTTCTCCTCATCTATTTCCTCATTTCGGTCGACGATAACCGCACCGTCAGCAGGATCGGTGACCCCAGCTGCAGCCACGCGCCATATGATACGCTCATACAACGAAGGCAAGAATACTTCTTTAGACTCTACCGCCCAAATACCCGAAGTCGTTCCACAATCCTCCTCGAGGATAATGACATCCTGGACGATATCAACAAGTCGCCTGGTGAGATAGCCAGCATCTGAGGTTCGCAGGGCGGTATCCGCCAGTCCCTTCCGAGCGCCGTGAGTAGAAATGAAGTATTCCAGCACAGATAGTCCCTCATTGAAGCTTGACCTGATGGGGAACTCTATAATCTTGCCAGAAGGATCAGTCATCAAACCTCTCATACCGGCCATCTGCCTTATCTGAGAGATGTTTCCTTTTGCACCGGAGGTCGCCATCATGTAGACCCCACCGTAGCGATCTAGAGATTGAGAGACCGTCTCCGTAATTGTGTCCGTGGTTTGTGTCCATACCTCCACGGCGCTGCTGTATCGCTCATCATCAGTAATTAAGCCCCGATAGTACTGGTCTTCGATCTGGGCAACTACCTCTTCCGCCTCACGTAAAACCTGGACTTTAGATTCCGGTACCTTGAGGTCACTAATACTAATAGTGATGCCAGACTTGGTGGCGTACTGGAACCCCAATCGCTTGAGGTTATCGGCTACAGCGGCAGCATCTTCGTTACCCAAAAGTCTAATGCACTGGCTGATGAGCCGCTTCAGACCTGCCTTATCCACAACCTCATTGATGAAGCCAACCTCCTTGGGCAGGACACTATTGAAAATGATGCGGCCCACCGTGGTCCTGAGCTGCGGCCCTGAATCAGGACCCCTTACGTCAATCTCAGCTCCCATATCAACAATGCCCAGATTATAGGCCACATCCGCTTCCTCGAAGCTATTGAAAGACATTCCTTCACCTTTAGCCCCAGGTCTGGGAGAAGTCAGATAGTAGCAACCCAGAACCATATCCAGAGTCGGTGTCACCACAGGTTCCCCATTGCTGGGCAGAAGCATGTTATGTGTGCTGAGCATCGCCTTCCTCGCTTCTTTCACCGCCGCTCTTGAAAGAGGAACATGCACCGCCATTTGGTCACCATCGAAGTCGGCATTAAAAGCAGAGCACACCAGGGGATGAAGTTGAATGGCACTACCTTCGATCAGTACTGGCTCAAAAGCCTGGATACTTAACCGGTGTAGTGTGGGAGCTCGATTAAGAAAAACCGGTCTCTCACTGATTACTTCCTCCAGGATACTCCAGATCTCGGGCTTGGCTCTTTCCACCATTCTTTTGGCACTCTTAATATTGGCCGTAAGACCCTGCTGTACCAGGCGAAACATGACAAAAGGCTTGAACAGCTCTAAAGCCATACGCCTGGGCAGGCCACACTGGTGAAGCTTTAGCTCAGGGCCAACTATGATCACCGATCGTCCGCTGTAATCAACTCTCTTGCCCAAAAGGTTCTGGCGAAAGCGCCCCTGCTTACCTCGAAGCACGTCTGATCGTGACTGCAAAGGTCGATTGCCGGCACCGGTGATGGCTCTCCTTTGTCTGCCGTTATCAATAAGGGAATCCACTGCTTCCTGCAGCATCCTTTTTTCATTGTGAATAATTATGTCTGGGGCACCCAAATGCAGCAGTCTCCTCAGGCGATTGTTACGGTTGATTACCCTACGATAAAGGTCGTTAAGATCGCTGGTTGCAAATCTCCGTCCATCGAGTTGCACAATTGGTCGCAAGTCTGGAGGCAGAACAGGGAGAACAGTCAAGATCATCCACTGCGGTTTGTTCCGGCTGCGACGGAAAGCTTCCACTACCTGCAATCTTTTGATAGCCTTCTTGCGCCGTTGGCCTGAAGCAGAGTTAATCTCCTGATGTAATCTGTCATGCTCATCGTCCAGATTGAGCCTTTGAAGGATAGTCAAGACAGCTTGAGCCCCTATCTCGGCTTCAAAGATGTTCCCATATTTCCTCTTGAGCTCCCGAAATTTACTCTCCGTCATCAACCTCAGGAAACTCAGCTCCTCTATCTCCTTGATCTTTGCCTCCCGCTCTGCGTCCAGGCGCATTCGCTCTTCGACGTCAGTCTCTTCCTCTTGGGCTAGCTCCTGCCGCTCCTCCTGTAGCTGTTTGATGGCTTCATCCTTTGCCTCCTTATTGACGCTGGTTATGATATGCTGGGCAAAATAGATGACACGCTCTAGACTACGGGGGGAAAGGTCAAGAAGCAACCCTATTCGGCTTGGTATTCCCTTTACGAACCAGCTATGGGCTACCGGGGCAGCCAATTCAATATGCCCCATGCGGTCTCGCCGTACCTTGGAGTAAGTCACCTCTACTCCACATCTGTCACAGATGACCCCCTTGTAGCGTATCTTTTTGTATTTCCCACAATAGCACTCGAAATCTTTGGTAGGCCCAAATATCCTTTCACAGAAAAGTCCATCTCTCTCCGGTTTCAAGCTGCGATAGTTTATGGTTTCTGGCTTGGTTACCTCACCCCAGGACCAGCCTTTAACCTGCTCCGGTGAGGCAAGAGATATACGTATTCCCGTAAGGCTATCAGCGCTAATCAAATCGCTCCCTCCTTGACATTCCTATTCCGCTATTCTTCGGGATCAACTTTTCTCCTCACCGAATAGCTCCACTGCTAAGCCCAAGCTTTGCAGTTCGTGCACCAGAACGTTAAAGGACTCTGGCAATCCGGGAGGATGCACGTTTTCACCTTTGGTGATAGCTTCATAGGCTTTGGCTCGCCCGCTGATGTCATCAGACTTTATGGTAAGGAGTTCCTGAAGCGTATGGGCAGCCCCGTAGGCTTCCAGAGCCCAAACTTCCATCTCCCCAAAGCGCTGTCCTCCAAACTGAGCCTTGCCCCCGAGGGGTTGCTGCGTAATGAGGGTGTACGGGCCGATAGAGCGAGCATGCACCTTGTCTTCTACCAGGTGGATGAGCTTCATCATGTAGACATAGCCCACCGTCACTGGCTGATCAAAGGGCTCGCCAGTGCGACCATCATAGAGGGTTGTCTTACCATAGATTGGTGGAGAAACACCCTTTTGTTTTTTCACTCTTTCTACCTGCTGGGCTACCTGTTCGTCAGCCAGCCGTCCGGAATCTACACCCAATCCCTTGAGCCAGAGGCGAAGACAAGCCTCCTTGGCTTCGCCTGCGTGATCCTGGTTCAACATGCTGTCTCCTTCAAAGCCCTGTACCTCAAGCCACGCTTTGGTTTTCTCCAGTCTCTCCTCTGTGTTTAAGCCCGTATCCACTGCGCCAGCTTGACGAGCAATCCAGGCCCTAGCCAGAGCATCCTCAACCTCGATACTGCTGGCTCCCTCAAATACGGGGCAGTTCACCTTGAAGCCAAGTTCATGGGCAGCCCAGCCAAGGTGCGCCTCATAGATTTGCCCCAAGTTCATCCGTGAAGGGACACCAATAGGATTGAGGATAATGTCCACCGGCGTACCGTCGGGAAGATAAGGCATGTCTTCCTGAGGCAAGATGCGTGCGATGACACCCTTGTTACCGTGCCTCCCAGCTAGTTTATCCCCTTCAGAAATCTTCCTCTTCTGAGCCACCCACACCCTTACCAGCTTGTTAACTCCCTCAGGCAACTCATCACGACTAAGGGCGATTCTCACTCCAATCACCAACCCTCTTTCACCATGAGGCACTCGAAGAGAAGTGTCTTTTACCTCGCGCGCCTTCTCACCAAAGATAACTCTGAGGAGCTTCTCCTCGGCAGTCAACTCTGTTTCGCCCTTGGGGGTTATCTTGCCTACCAGAATATCCCCTGATTCGACCTCCGCCCCAACATGTACGATCCCATCGTCGTCAAGATTGCGGAGACTCTCCTCACCCACGTTAGGTATGTCCCTGGTGATCTCCTCCGCGCCTAGCTTTGTCTCCCTGGCCTCAATCTCATATCTTTCAATGTGAATAGAGGTGAACTCCTCTTCCATAACCAACTTCTCTGAGATCACGATGGCGTCTTCATAGTTGTAGCCTTCCCAGCTCATAAAAGCGCAGAGCACATTCTGACCCAGAGATAAAATACCCTGATCGGTAGCTGCGCTATCGGCTAAGACCTGCCCCCGCTCCACTCGGCTTCCTTTGCTTACGATAGGATGCTGATTGATGGAGGTCCCCTGGTTAGTACGTACGAACTTCATCAGGTCATAGATTTGCTCGTCCCCTTCGTCATTCCTGACCACAATCTTATCGCCAGTGACAGAAGTGACCTCCCCGTCGCTTTCAGCCAGCGTTAGTTGCCCGCTGTCCCGAGCTACCTGCTCCTCCATCCCTGTACCTACCACGGGTGACTCGGGACAAAGCAGAGGCACTGCCTGACGCTCCATATTGGAGCCCATCAATGCCCGATTGGCATCATCGTGTTCCAAGAAAGGAATCAAGGAGGCAGAAACACCCACAATCTGCTTTGGCGATACATCCATGAGATCGATTTCTTCACGTGACGCTCTGAAGAAGCGATTCCCTTGCCTAGCCTCGATCTTGCTGTCGCCAAGTTCGTCATTGGCAGTAAGAGGCGCGTTTGCCTGTGCAATAACGTACTGCTCCTCCCTGTCGGCAGAGAGATAAGCGATCTCTTGAGAGACAAAGGGGACTATCTTCAGAACTTTAGAGGACAACTTGGAAAGCCGTTTAGCCAGCTCAGGGGTGATACGAGTCCCCGCCTCAGCAATGATATCGCCTTTCCTATTAGCTACCGTCTCTGCAAGGGCTCTGTTCAGTAAGCCCTCAGCAGTATTGTCCACCTCCCGAATGACTCTCCGATAGGGGGTGATTATGAAACCATACTCATCGACCAGACTATAAGTGGCCAGAGAGGCAATAAGTCCGATATTTGGTCCCTCCGGCGTCTCAATAGGGCAAATGCGGCCATAATGAGAATGGTGGATATCGCGCACCTCGAAGCCAGCTCGCTCCCTCGACAGTCCTCCTGGCCCCAAGGTTGAGAGACGACGTTTG
>JAUWXW010000047.1 GCA_030616195.1 Chloroflexota bacterium
GAAGGGATGAACAAACTGGAGCAAATCGAGAAAATCGCTATTCTCTCGGCTTCCAAGATCGCTCTGGTGGTTATAGACGGTCTGGGCGGCTTGCCCCATCCTGAGACCGGGAAGACAGAGCTGGAAACCGCCAGAACTCCTAATCTCGACCACCTGGCAGAGAAGGGGCTCTGCGGGCTTATTGAGCCACTCGGCCCTGGACTGACTCCGGGTCGCGGACCGGCTCACCTGGCCCTTTTCGGCTACGACCCTTTCCAATTTACCATTGGAAGGGGCATTCTGGAGGCCTTAGGTATCGACTTTGCCCTTCAGGAAGGGGATGTGGCAGCTAGAGGAAATTTCTGTACTGTAGATAGTGAAGGTGTCCTCCTGGACCGCCGCGCCGGCCGCATCTCTACCCAAGAATGCGCCAGGTTATGTGAACAATTGGGTCAGATTAAAGTAGGCGAGGTCCAACCGCTCGTTTCCCCGGTTAGGGGGCATCGCTTCCTAGTGGTTTTTCGAGGCAACAACCTGTATCCTGATGTCAGTGATTCTGACCCAAACCAGGTGGGCCTGAAGCCCAACGAGGTTATTGCTCTTTCACCTGAAGCAAAGAAAACCGCTGCCCTGGCTGCCGAGTGGGTGTCCAAGGCAAGGGATATCATGGCGAATTCATATCCGGCCAACATGGTCCTGCTGCGCGGCTTTTCCCAGCGCCCTTCTTTCCCCAGCATGAGCCAGGTATATAAGCTAAATCCGGTGGCTATTGCCACCTATCCCATGTATCGCGGGCTAGCTAGAGTGGTCGGGATGGAAGTGGCAGACGTAGACAGTGGCAGCTCTATAGAACAGGAATTTGCTGTTCTGGCTCAGCACTATGCCAGCTACGATTTCTTTTTCCTTCATGTCAAGGAGGGTGATGCTGCCGGTGAAGACGGCGATTTCGGCGAGAAGGTCCGGGTTATAGAACAAGTCGACGCCGCTGTGTCTCGGCTAACAGACCTCCAACCAGACGTAATTGTAGTCACTGGAGATCACTCTACCCCTGCTTTGCTGAAGGCTCATAGCTGGCATCCTGTGCCCTTCCTGTTGTTCTCCCGGTGGTGTCGAACCGATGATGTGACTGAGTTCTCTGAGCGAGCCTGCGCTAAGGGTGCTCTGGGAAGGTTACCCGCCTTGGAGGTCATGCCTCTTGCCTTAGCTAATGCCCTGAAGCTCACCAAATTCGGTGCCTGAGGAGGCCCTATATGCGCGTACCGATAATCGCCGGCAACTGGAAGATGAACACTAATATTGAACAAGCTAGCGTAGCGATCGAAATGGGCTAATCGGAGGTGGGTAATGAAAAGGCAAAATTTGCTTACTTACACAGTGTTTTTTGAGCCAGCCCCAGAAGGAGGATACACAGTCACTGTTCCTGCGCTCCCCGGCTGCGTTACCGAAGGAGATACGTTAGAGGAAGCGAGAGAGATGGCTACCGACGCCATCAAGTGCTATTGCGAAAGCCTCCTTGAAGACGGTGAACCGTTGCCACTAGACGTGGAGTTGCCTGAACCAGTAAAGGAGAAGCTCCAGGTAGCGCTTGGGAAATAATGTCCGATGGTATTCCGGCTGTCAAGCCTGAAGCGCTCGTGAGAGCTCTGACAAGGGCCGGTTTTTATGTCCATCATCAGACTGGCAGCCATGTGGCCATGAGGCATACGGAGGACAGGACCAAAAGGGTGACTATCCCTCGACATAGGAGGGATCTCAAGAAAGGAACTTTGGCGAACATCCTAAAGCAAGCAGGAATAACAATCGAAGAACTGAAAGGATTCATCTAGACTCCCAGGAGGTCAACCATATGCGTCTACCGATAATCGCCGGCAACTGGAAGATGAACACCAATATTGAGCAGGCGGTTGAGCTTGTACAGGAAATGAAGGAAAGATTAGATGGAATAGAGAGCGTAGAAAAGGTCCTTTGCCCCCCTTTTGTCTCTCTTAGCGCGGTCAGCGGGCTCATAGCTGGTTCCTCTATAAAACTGGGAGCCCAGAACCTCTACTTTGAGGAGAAAGGCGCCTATACCGGTGAGGTCTCTCCCCTGATGCTAGCTGGTTTGTGCCAGTATGTCATCATAGGTCATTCCGAGAGGCGGCACTACTTCGGGGAGACGGATGAAATGGTTAACAGGAAGGTCAAAGCAGCACTGAAGGCTGGTCTTAAGCCTATCTTGTGTGTCGGCGAGCGATTGGAGGAAAACGAAGCGGGCAAAACAGAGGAAGTAGTCACCCGGCAAGCTAAGGGAGCCCTGGTTGGTATTGACTCGCCACACGAACTAGTCGTTGCCTACGAGCCAGTCTGGGCTATTGGCACCGGCAAGGCGGCTACCGGCGACCAGGCTAATGCCACCATTGGCCTCATCCGACATGTCATCTCCCAGTTGTACGGCGAACAGTTTGCCCAAAACCTGCGCCTTCAATATGGCGGTAGCGTTACCAGTGCTAACATTGCCGAGTTCATATGCCGGCGGGAGATTGATGGCGCTTTGGTCGGCGGGGCCAGTCTCAAAGCGGCCGAATTTCTCAGCATTGTGGAACAAACAGCTGATGCGAAGAGATAATGAGTCGGGTTATTGGCATCGTGGGGCCTACTGCGGTAGGAAAGAGCAAGCTGGCTCTTTCGCTTGCCCAGGCCTTCGATGGCGAGATTGTCAATGCTGACAGCCGTCAAGTCTACCGCTATATGGACATCGGCACTGCCAAGCCGAGCCTCGAGGAGCGGCGCTCTGTCCCCCACCATCTCATCGACATAGTCGAGCCCAACGAGACTTTCAGCCTCGCCCTTTATCAACCACTGGCCCATAAAGCAATCGAAGACATTCTGCGACGCGACAAACTCCCGCTGCTAGTGGGAGGTAGCGGCCTGTATGTGTGGTCGCTGATGGAGGGCTGGCGCATCCCCAAGGTCCCTCCCAATCCTCACTTTAGGCGCCAAATGGAGCAAAAAGCGGCCAAAGAAGGCGTTGGGTCATTGCATTGCCAACTGCAACAGATTGATCCAGAGGCCGCCAAGAAGATAGATCCACGTAACGTGCGCCGAGTGATCAGGGCTCTTGAAGTGTATGAAGCAACACATACCCCCTTCTCCCAGCTTCAGCGAAAGGAGCCTCCGCCCTTTGATACTCTGATCCTAGGACTGACCACCCAAAGAGATGAGTTGTACCGCAGAATCGAGGATCGAGTTGACATAATGATAAAGCAGGGGCTGGTGGAAGAGGTGAGCAGTTTAGTCGAGAAAGGCTACGGACTTGATCTCCCTGCCATGTCCAGTGTGGGATACAGACAGATTGGGCAGTTCCTCCAAGGTGAAATGGATCTCTCCGCGGCTATTCAGCAAATCAACTTTGAAACTCATCGCTTTGCTCGCCACCAGTACGCCTGGTTTCGTCTAAAGGATCCCAGGATTCGCTGGTTTGACATACAAGACGACATGGAAAAGAAAGTTATGTGCCTGCTAGGAGAAGAAACCAAGACATGAGCAAGAAGGTCTTCATCATAATCCTTCTAATCCTTATTTCCCTCACTTCTGTCTCCTGCCACCAAGAAGCCCCTCAGGAGGTTACCCGTGTCGATGGATTTAAGGTCATCTTATATGAGCCTGAGGTCGAATTCCCCGACTCGATCAGCTTCGATATAGAGGTGGAGGGCGAAGCCGACATCTGTGAGATTGCTCTTCACTACCAAATAGACAAATTGACCCCTATTCCGGTTACCAGCATAGCCTTTCCCTCCTTCGAAACAGCCCCGGAGATAAAGGCCAGTTGGAAATGGGACATGAAGAAAACCGGCGGACTACCCCCAGGCGCCAGGCTAAGATATTGGTGGTCGATAGAGGACGTTGAGGGGAACAGCGCTGAAACGGATGTGGCCAATCTCAGTTTTCATGATCGGCGTCATTCCTGGCAAAGCCTCGCTGGCGACAAGATGGACCTGTTCTGGTATCGGGGCGGCGATTCCTTTGGTCAAGAACTGCTGACTGCTGCTGAAGAGGCACTGGATAGGCTGGCTACAGACGTCGGCGCTCAACTGGGGGAAAATGCCAGCATATACATCTATGCCAGCGCACAAGACCTGCGTGAAGCCCTGGTCTATCCTCAGGAATGGACAGGTGGCGTTGCCTATACTGAATATGGGACTATAGCCATCGGTATCTCTACAGATGGCCTCCACTGGGGGAAGAGGACCATAGCTCATGAACTGGCTCATCTGGTGATCCATCAGGTTATCTACAGCGGCCACGGGATCCAGTTGCCCACCTGGCTGGACGAGGGTTTGGCGATGTACGCCGAAGGAGAGTTGAGTGCTGAAATGAGGCTCACGTTGGAGGATGCAATCCATCAGGAGAAGCTCTTCTCAGTCAAGAGCCTCTCCGGTTCCTTCCCCGCCTTGCCTGAAGAAGCCTATCTCGCCTATGCCCAAAGCTACAGCCTGGTCGAATTCCTCCTGGAGGAGCAGGGCGGTAAAGCAATGATACTGGAACTGCTGAACGCTTTCAAAGAAGGTAGCGACTACGTTGAGGCTTTAGACCAGGTATATGCACTTACCATTGAGCAACTGGACGATCTATGGCGCCAGCACGTTAGCTCGGCCTCTGAGTATACTACCCTGTCCCGCACAGGTTGAAAGAGTAGCGTATGTGTAGGCTAAATTTGCGATCACTCCTGTTGATACTCTTGATTGCCGCCTTGTGTTTCAACAGCGCCTGTGGTTTGTGGGACGGGCAAGACTCCCCATCAATCCCCCAAAAGAATACCCTAACCCTTGTTGACGCCGGCCCGATGACCCTCGACCCGGCAATCTCACAGGAGGTAAGCTCTCACTCCTACATCATGCAGATCTTCAGCGGGCTGGTTGCTCTGGATGAGAACATGGAGCCGGTAGGAGATATAGCTGAGCGGTGGGACATAAGTGACGATGGGGAAACCTACACCTTCCATCTGCGGCAAGACGTCAGCTTTCATGATGGGAAGAAGGTTACTGCCACAGACTTCAAGTATTCCTGGAAGAGGGCCTGCCATCCTGAGACTGAGTCGCCTACTGCACCCACTTACCTCAACGACATTGTTGGTGTGAGCGAAATGCTGGCCGGTGAGACAGAAGCAATCGGGGGGGTCAAGGTTCTCGACGACTACACCCTACAGGTTACCATCGACGCCCCCAAAGCCTATTTCTTGGCCAAATTGACTTATCCGGTAGCCTTTGTGGTAGACGAAGTCAACGTAAAATCGGGCGAGGAGTGGTGGCGTGAGCCCAACGGTAGCGGTCCATTTAAACTAAAAGAGTGGAGAGAAGACGAGCTTGTCCTTCTGGAACGCAATGAGCTTTATTATGGGGATAAGGCTAAGTTGAGCTATGTTGCTTTTCTGCTCTGGGGAGGCGTGCCGATGCAGATGTACGAGACGGGCGAGATTGATGTCACCTATGTCTCCCTGAGTAATCTAGACCGTGTGACGGATGAGCGCAATCCCCTGCACCAGGAACTGGAGGTATTTCCTGAGCTAAGCCTGACCTATATCGGGCTAAACACCACAAAGCCTCCTTTCAACGACCCTAGGGTACGCCAGGCCTTCTGCCAGGCCGTAGATAAAGAGAGACTCGTAAGTCAGCTGCTTAAAGACTCGGTGATTCCAGCCGACGGCATTCTGCCACCGGGAATGCCAGGCTATAGCGGGGAGATTCAAGGATTAGACTACGATCTGGAGCAGGCAATGACCCTGATTGCGGAGGCGGGGTATGCAGACGACGCCGGTGTCCCACCTGTTGCCTTTACTGTCCCTGGTGAGGGTGGCAATGTTCCCACCTGGCTGACGTCCATTCTGTGGCAGTGGAAGCAGGAGCTGGAAGTTGAAATCGAGGTGAGGCAACTTGAGTCTGAAGCCTATCTCTACCGGCTTGACGAGGAAATGGATGAGATGTTCTTCTTTGGCTGGGTGGCTGACTATCCTGACCCGCAGAACTTTTTGGAAGTTCTGTTTCACAGCCAGACTGTGAACAATAAGGGCGAGTATAGCAACCCTGACGTTGACAGCCTGCTAGAGCAGGCAGCCGTGGAGCAGGACAGCAACACTCGCTTTGAGCTGTACCAGGAAGCAGAGCAACTGATCATCAGCGATGCTGCTTGCGTACCGCTTTGGTTTGGCAGGAACTACATATTGGTCAAGCCTTACGTCAACGGCTATACCCTTAGTCCCCTGGGCATTCCTGTGTTGGCTAACGTGTCAGTCGAGGACTGAGGCAGGGGCTCTGAGGGGCACGGCAGATATGGCACCTCCGTCACGGAAAACGACGCTCTCATTCACTCACATCGCAAGCTAGGGGCACGGTGCACCGTGCCCCCGAAACGAGTCGCGACATTTATTGGATTCTCTTCATCCGTCTCCCATCTCAACGGATTCTCACAAATATACTGACGAACCAGGTGTAATTCATCTTCACTACGAATGATATGTTCATAGTAATTTCGTTGCCAAACCGGTAACCATGGGGTCTGGCGCGACCTATTGATCTGTCTAGTTACACTTGCCTTGTAACTGCGGACAATGGTAGGTACGGAACTGGAAACTGGTTTGCCAAATTGTTCCCACGTCTCCGTAGGGGCACGATGCATCGTGCCCCTACACGCGTCGATCAACAGAATCGCATGTAGATGATTCGGCATCACTACGAATTCGTCTATTCTTACGCCACTGCGTATTTGCTCGGTCTTAATCCATTCACCGGACGCGACTTCGCCCCATTTATTCAAAATCATTTCGCCATCTACAATTTCTCCGAAAACACACTGTCGGCCATAGGCACATATGGTGATGAAATATGCGCCTGGCTCTGTGTAATCGTATTCGGGTAATCGGATTGAACGCCTATGATATGTCTTGATGTTATGGGATAACCGCATACCCACCTCTGGCATGGGCACGGTGCACCGTGCCCCTACACGCGTCGATAAATATGATTCCATGTAAATGGTTGAGTGACGATACCGGCCAATACTTACCGAAAACCACCCTTTTTCAAATCGGCGGAGGGGGTGGGATTCGAACCCACGGCCCTGAACATCAGGGCAACGGTTTTCAAGACCGCCTCCATAAACCGCTCGGACACCCCTCCCAGTTTCAAATTCTACCCCAAAACTTGTCCCAGGAGCAAAGTGGCCAGCATCTTGCTGACGCGCCACTCCCGCCGGCACCTCAAGCGGGCAGTTCTGTGGGCCATCTCCAGAGCCTATACCCCTCGTGTGGTGCCCCACAAGACTGAATTTGCATCCAGGCTTGCTTACATGTCGTATAATCTAATATAAGGTAGTAGTTTTGTAGTACCACATAGGCGAACCTGGAGAGGAAGGGTGGAGGACGAGAAAGGAGGGCTGACGAAAAGATGTTTGAGGTTGACAGAATTACAGAGGATGGCAAGAAAGCCATTGTTGGCTTGCTTAACGAGTCAGTAAAGACGGAATACAGTCACATTGTCAATTATCCGAGGTTCATTGACCATCTGGTTAACATTGAGCGTATTCCTAGCGAAAGCATCCCCCCGAGTCTGGAGCATTTGGGCAAGGATTCGGTTAGGCATTTCGGTTTGACAGTTCAGCTCATTAAACAGCTTGGGGACGAGCCCCAGTGGGAGATTGTAGTTGTTGCCCGAATGCCGGACCCTCGTTATGAGATCTCCAAACAGATGGAGAAAGAGAAGTTATCTCTATCACTGTGGCAACAAGCAAAGAGCGTGGCTGAACAAAGCCAAGTTAAAGGACTTGGCGGTATTCTGTGGAGCATCAGAACACTTCGAGGCCTGCTGGACGAGGCAGTAGGAAGGAATGATGTTATTCGCATTCTGGGAGAAATGGCGAAGGATGAAGAACACCATATAATGTTGCTCCAGGATGCGATTTCAGCATTGAATATCCAAACGCGGGAATGATTCCAGGCAGGCGGATTTCCAGCCACCATGAGCGGGGTGACATGCCAGCGCCATCTCGACCTTGATTAGTGGCTGGACTGGGTGCCAGGGTGGTGCACCGGCTGCATTAACGTAAACAAAGGAGGTGGAACCATGCCAACGTACGTTCTTCTGATGAACCTGACCGAACAGGGGATTAAGAACATCAAGGAGGCCCCGGCCCGACTCGAAGCGAGTGTTAAAGCCCTTGAAGCAGCGGGGTGCAAGATGATAGGCCACTATACAGTCATGGGGCAATACGACTACGTGGCCATCGCCGAGGTCCCCAGTGATGAAGTCGGTATGACCCAACTGCTGTCGCTGGGCATGCAGGGCAACGTCAGGACGACAACGCTCAGGGCGTTCACCAACAAAGAGTTCGCGGAGATAGTGAAGAGGTTGCCTTAGCCTTGTGCCCCAGGGTAAGGAACGGATTGCCGCCACTTCGAGGTAGTGTGACCGGATGCTGGTGCGCCACCCTGCGACCGACTCATAACCCCCGTGCTGATGTCACGAACCGCCCTGAAGATGGCCTACTTCAAAAACCTATCCTTGGGCCTGAACCCCTTTTCTCGAAGGTCCTCGGTTTCGATGATATGCCGGGCTCTTCATTCTCCCGGCAGCAGATGCTTCCGGTTGCCCTGGTGTTGCCTTCCTTTTGGTCTTTGCTGGCAAACGCAGGGCCTTCCTGAGCCCACGCTCTGCTTCCTTGGAGAAGTAGAGGTCTGCGGCCACCATCTTGTTCCCGCGTTTATAGGGCACCACCCGCTGACAGTGTGCCCACTCTTTGAGCTGGTGATAAACCCGCTTATCCTCGGTGTATAGCACAATAGTCGTACCGTCCCCAAAACTTCTGAGCTCTGTCGTGTCCATGCTGATCATCCTGCAAGCTATCTAACATGTCAGAAATGTCGGAAAATGTCAAGTTTATGTTATTGGCATTCCACCGATAACTTATCTGGCATGTGTTGGGATAGAGGCGCGTTGTGGAACTGCGAGCTCGGGTTTGTAACCAAAGGAACTTGGCATGCTACAATGTCTTAACGAAGGGCACAGTGGGGCGTCCATTGGTTGAAAGGAGACTCCTATGGCGGACAAGTTGAGTTCAGAGCGGAAAGCGATTATCGTGGTGGATATGCAGAAAGACAATGTCGGTGGGTTCTGCCGAGGGATCATACCAAACATCAAGCTTCTCATACAGGCAGCAAGAGAGAAGGGGATTCCGATCATTTTCGCCTGTGACAGCAGGTACCCGGACGACTTTATTTTCACTAGAGGAGGACACCCACTGCGCACTATCCGAGGAACTGAGGGAGTGAAGGTCATAGAAGAACTGGACCCAAGACC
>JAUWXW010000175.1 GCA_030616195.1 Chloroflexota bacterium
CACCTGTTTATGTTACCTACCTATCCCAATGAGCTGTCGGTGGAGCAGGTGGATGTCAACCGTTTTTTTGCGGGCTTGGACAATACCACCAAGCACGTCATGGGTGGTGTCTACACCCCGGAAGGGGTGAGACAGGTGATACGGATGGCCGAGATTATTGCGGGCTCTGCTGAAAGGCTTCGCCAGCGTCCCTTCGTCTCCATGATAGCCTGTAGCATAAGCCCCCTGAAGATGGACGCCACTTATGGTGACCTGTTGGTGCCCATCGCCAGAAGCGGTATACCGGTTGCATGTCCAGCCGAGCCATTATGTGGGGCTACATCACCGGTGACGCTTGCCGGAAATCTGGTAATTCAGACCGTGGACTCCCTGATGGGCGTCATGCTCACGCAGATCATTAACCCGGGGACACCGGTCATCTTTGGCTCTGTCGCCACCAGTACCGACCTTACTGACCTGAAGTATCTTGCTGGCTCTGTTGAGATGGGGCTGCTCAACGCTGCTGGTGCCCAGATGGCGCAGTTCTATAAGCTGCCTTTCTATGCCACCGGCGGTATGACCGACTCCAAGGTGTTAGATGCCCAGAGCGGTTACGAATCTGCTACAACGAGCCTCCTCTGTGCATTAGCAGGTGCGAATTTTATCCACGACGCCGCCGGGCTTATGGAGTTCGCCATGACAGTATGTTGTGAGAAGTACGTTATAGACAATGAGATACTGGGTATGGTCATGAGGGCAGTTGATGGCATAGTCGTAAATGATGACACGTTAGCCTTTGACCTCATCAAGGAGGTGGGACCGGGTGGTAATTTCGTGGCTGCCAGGCACACCAGGCGCTTCATGCGGACCGAGCACTACCAGCCCTCGCTGAGCGACAGAGATAGTCGAGAGGAGTGGGAAGCCAAGGGAGGAAAGAGCACCTGGGAGAGGGCATCAGAACAGGTCAAGGAGATTGTAGCCAACCATAATCACAGCCTGCCGGAGCCGATAAGACATCAAGTGCTTTCAGAAATATCAGGCATCGTGGGGTGAAATATGCTGGTAATCGGGGAAAAGATCAACGCATCAATCCAACCAGTTGCCGAAGCCATCGCCGGCAGAGACAGGAAGTTCGTGGAGGACCTGGCCCGGGCTCAAGCCGAAGCTGGGGCTGACTTCATCGATGTGAATGCAGGTGCCGGGAAGGGCACGCCTGAGGACCAGACTGCCAGCATTGAATGGCTTGTTGACGTAGTTGGGTCGGCTACCGATAAGCCCGTTGCCGTTGATAGCGACTCGCCGGCTATTATAGAGGCTGCGCTGGGCAAGTACCGGGGCGAAAGGCTGATGATTAACTCGGTCACTGCCGAGCCAGAAAGGCTTGCATCCATTGGTGCCCTGGCGGCGAAGCGCCAGGCATGGCTGGTGGCACTGGCCATGGGAGCCGAGGGTATACCGGACAACGTTGAGCAGAGGCTAGCTGCCTGTGAGGTGATAATGAACCACCTGAGCCGATTGGGCATGGCAGCGGAGCAGGTATTCTTTGATCCGCTGGTGCTTCCCATTGCCGTGGACTCTGGCCAGGGATTGGTCACCCTCAAGACGATAGAGGAGATTAAATCACGCTATCCGGGTGCCAAGACCGTGATGGGACTGAGCAACGTTTCCTACGGCTTACCCAATCGAAAGCTCGTCAATCGTGCCTTCCTGTCGATGGCAGCCTATGCAGGCCTTGATGCCGTGATCCTTGATCCCCTCGATGCCAAGGCGATGAGCCTTGCCAAGGTGGCCGATATGCTTATAGGAAAGGACAGTTACTGCAAGGCATACATCAGGGCGCATAGGCAGGGTACCATAGTGGGTTAGGGCAAACGTTGTCTAACAACGTTGAGCAATCACCCAAGTCGGAGAGTGAGAATGCCAGAGGATATATTGAAGCTGATTCAAGAAAACGTTGTACAGGGCAGAGTAACCCAGGATGATGAGGGCCTCGAGGAAGGTATGGTGGGCCAGCCTGGTGTCAGGGAGCTTGTCGACAAGGCTCTCTCACAGGGAATAGGTGCCCAAGATATAATCAATAAGGGGCTCACCGCGGGGATGGAGATCGTCGGGCAGAAATTCGAGGCCAAGGAATACTTCATTCCAGATATGCTGGCCTCGGCTGAAGCGGTGGGGGCGGCTCTGGAGATGCTGGCGCCCCAGCTGGCCAAGAATGGCATCAAGGCCAAGGGCAAAGTAATTGTGGCCACGGTGAAGGGAGACCTCCACGATATTGGCAAGAACATAGTGTCGATATTGCTGCGAGGCGCTGGCTATACGGTCAAGGACTTGGGAAATGACATCGATACTCAAACAATCGTGGATGCGGTGAGAGACGAGAAGCCTCAATTCCTGGGGCTCTCAGCACTGCTCATCAGCACGATGGCGCGTATGACGGAAACCATCCAGGCGCTCAGGGAGAGTGGCCTCCGTGACCAGGTGAAGATCATCGTCGGGGGAGCCCCTGTATCGGAGGACTTTGCCAAGAGCATAGGCGCTGACGGCTACGGTGCAGACGGGTTTGATGCAGTACGGGTAGTGGAATCTCTATTCTCTGCTGAAGATAAATAAGACAGGAACATACCTCAGATACAGTGACATTCTGGGTAGAACTGACCGCCTGACGAGGAGGAATAGGGTGCCGAGAGAAGGAATTCTGGTTCATACTCCCTATGAAAGAATGACCAAAGAGCAAGTGCTGCAAGTTCATGAGGCCTCCATACAGATTCTGACTGCCCCGGGCCTGATTTCTTTCAATCGCGAGGCCACAGAGATGCTGCAAAGCAACGGCGCAGACGTTACATCAATCTCCCCCAGCGACCACCCGTGCTGGCAGGTAAGAATACCGGAGAAACTTGTCCTCCAGGCACTCGCTAATGCGCCCAAGACGGTCAAACTAGGTGCCAGGAACGAGGACAACAGTCTGATAATGAATGGTGAAGAGCCAAGGGTGTACTTCGTTTCTGGCTCGGAGACCAATATCTGGCTCGACGTTGACTTCCAGGCTTATGCCAAGAAATCTGACCCTAGTATCGAGGTCATGGTGCCGGAATTCCGCCCGCGACGTGGCACAGTCTTGGACCTTTGCCAGGCAGCTCACGTGTGTGAGCATCTGGATACGTTGGACGCCTTCATCCGCCCCGTGAACATCCAGGATAAAGACATTACGGAAGATAACAAAGATGTCAACAAATACTTCGCTTCATTGAACAACACTACCAAGCACGTTATGGCAGGACTAACCAACTTGAAACAACTGGACAACCTCGTATGCATGGCAGAATTGATAGCCGGCGGGAGAAAAGAGCTGAAGGAGAACCCTATCATTTCTTTTATCACCTGCCTGGTCAAGAGCCCTTTGCAATTTGTCGAGGATACCACTGATACTATGATTGAGGTTTGCCGAAGGGGACTACCTGTGGTAGTATCCTCTGCTCCCCAGGCCGGAAGCACGGCTCCGATCAAGGAAGACGGCATTATCGCTCAAATCAATGCTGAGGTCCTGGCAGGCATAACGTTGGGCCAGTTGGCAAACGCAGGCACGCCAATGCTTTACGGAAGTGTACCGGTGAGAGCCCGGATGGATACCCTCAACGATTCCTACGGAGCCCCTGAATCCGTCCAGTACAATATTGACTGCGTTCAGATGGCCCGATTCTACAAGTTGCCTTGCTATTCCACCGCGGGAGTCTGCGATACAAAGACGCCGGGGACGCAATCCTCAGTAGAAAGGCTGTTCTCGGACATACTGGTCACCTTGAGCGGGCCACAATACTTGCATTGTGCCTACGGCCTCCTCGATGGGAATTCCACCTTCTGTCTGCTTCAGGCTGTCCTGGACGATGCGCACTTTCAAATGATAAGGTTCTTTCTAAGGCCGCCGCGAACCAGCCAATCTGAGATTGATGAGACTCTCAGACAAATAAGAGAAGTGGCAGCTACACCACAGAAGCTGTACATTAGCTATATCCGTCCCATGCTGCGCAGTGGGCAACTCTCGATGGCGTATCCCTTTGAAGGTGATGGGGAGACGGACAATGTGCTGGCACTGGCCTATGAAAGGATGAATCAACTTCTCTTAGAGCCTGTGGAACATATAGATGCGGCTACCACCAGTCGGATATTCGAGGAAATACCTGGGCTGCTGCCCAGGCTCAACGTATATCAATAGAGGAGGGACAGATGAGTCAAGACACAATCGCCGCGCTGAAGGAGAACGTAATCCAGGGGAGGAAGACCAAGGACGATGAGGGGATAGAGATGGGTATGGTGGGGAAGCCGGGGGTACTGGAGCTAACGCAGTCGGCGCTGGACCAGAAGATCCCTCTGCAGACAATAATCACGCAGGCTCTGACTGCAGGGATGGAGGTTGTAGGCGAGAAGTTCTCGAAAAAGGAATACTTCATCCCTGACATGTTAGCTTCTGCGGAGGCAGTGGGCGAGGCCATGGAGATCTTGAAACCACATCTTGAAGCCTCTCACGTGGAGACTAAGGGCAAA
>JAUWXW010000090.1 GCA_030616195.1 Chloroflexota bacterium
CGAAGAGACATTGCCGCCGGACGAGACTGAGGACAGGGGAACAAGGAATAGAACGGTTCGCTCCGCGTGGCTGGGGAATACGGGTCAGGTCGGGTCTCCATAGGTCTCATGAGGCGACCCTGGCGGCCGACTCGCCGTGGCGAGAACCTGACACCCACGCGTGATTCCATGACGGCCCCTCATCGTCCTTCTACCCACAAGCCCGTGGGCCTGTGGGTGGCACTCGGCAATGACACATGGGGAGACGTTCGCCTGGTTGTCATTGCCACGGTCGCCTCAGGCGACCGTGGCAATCTCAGGGTGGGGCAGCGTTTCGGACAAACCTGAAGGTTTGTCCCTACATTTCTTGGTATCTGAGTCCAGCAACCCGGGTCAGGTCAGGGACCTGACACCCACTTAAGTCGTGTTTTTGCAGCAGTGACAAGGAACGCATGTAACACTACCTGTCATTCCCGCGGAAGCGGGAATCCAGAGAACATTAACCAGGGCGGGATTTCCTGGGTTCCTGCTTTCGCAGGAACGACGCAATGTAGGAGCCGTATTTTCGTAGCGATCACATTCGGGGGATTCTGTCATGCGCAACTTGACAGACCGGCCTGCACAGTTCATACTTTGGTATGAATCTGGTATGAAGGAGTGGTACTATGCCGAAGACGGCTAAGATCGCTATCAGCCTTCCCGAAGAAGTGCTTGCTGCCGTGGAACAGGCTCGAAAGGATAATGGAGAAAGCCGCAGTGAGTTCTTCCGCCGCGCCGCGGAGATGCTGCTGCGCCGCCAGCGGGAGCAGGAAATGAACGAGCTATATATACGTGCATACGAGCAGACGCCTGAGACCGAAGAAGAGGTCGAGGCGGCCCGCCGTGCCGCCAGCAGTATCCTGGCTGAGGAACCCTGGGAATGAGACGGGGTGAGATCTGGTGGGCAGAATTGGACCCGCCCGCAGGTCGCCGCCCGGTGGTCCTCCTATCTCGTGATGAGGCTTATGCCATCCGTTCTCTGGTTATCGTGGCGCCAATTACTACCCGCATCCGCCATATCCCCTCCGAGGTGCTTCTGGGAACCGATGATGGTATGCCTCAGGACTGCGTTGCCAACCTGGACACTATTGCTACCATACCTAAGGACTGCCTGCGCAATCGGCTGATTACCCTGAGTACGCAAAAGCTGAAGGAAATTGACGCGGCTACTCGGTTTACTCTGGGTTTGGAGTAAGAAGGTATACCAGGATGGAGAAGCGTTCATTTCTGACCAGCAGTCCGTCGGCCACGCAAGACCTGGGCAGGAGAATAGGCGAGAAATTGGGCCCCGGGAGTGTTGTTGCCTTAATAGGGGAACTGGGCTCAGGCAAAACATGTTTTGCTAAAGGCTTGTGTGCCGGGCTGGGCATACCCAAGAGATACGTGAACAGCCCCACCTTTGCTTTCGTGAACGAATATGAAGGCAGGCTTCTGGTACTCCACGTGGATTTGTACCGGCTTGACAGTGTGGACATGGCTCTCGATCTAGGGATAATGGACTATTTGCTACAGGCCAAATCAGGCGTGATGGTAATAGAGTGGGCAGAGAAGGTGCTCGCTTTTCTCTCTGATAGCTATCTAGCAGTGCACTTCTCCGTCCTTTCCGCCAAAAAGCGGGAGATCATGCTCACTGGTTTTGGAGAAGAGTTTTGTAAATTGCTTGGGGAGCTTGACGGGCCATGAGGGTACTATCTATTGATACCTCGGGTCGCTGGAATGCCATCGGCTTGATCGATGGTAATCAGGCATTGGGGGACTTGGTCTGGGAAGCCAGGGACAACTCGCTTCGGGACGTAATTCTCAATATCGACCTGGTGCTTGAAAGTGCCGGACTTACCCTGGCGGATGTCGATGGACTGGCGGTGGGAATAGGACCTGGCTCGTGGACCGGGGTCAGGGTGGGAATAACCGTGGGGAAGATTCTGGCTTACGCCACAGACAAGCCGCTCTGTGGCATATCATCCCTTGATGCCCTGGCGTACCAGGGTAGAAATGTGCCTACCCTAATTTGTCCCGTTGTTGATGCTGGCAGAGGAAACGTATATGCTGCCTTCTATCGGTCCGGGGGCGAAACCGTTGCCAGACAGGGTGAGTATTATGCCGGCGACATAGAGGGACTGTTAAAGACCGTCACAGAACCTGTCCTCTTTTTGGGAGATGCAGTGGAATTGCATCGCCAGGCGATATCCGAGGGACTTGGCTCCCTGGCCGATTACGGCAGTGCAGGAGACGACCAGAAAGGCGGCGCTATCGCTTTGCTGGCTTCTTATCGCTTTGAGAGGGGCGAAAGCGATGATGCTCTTTCTCTAGCGCCCCTGTACCTGAAGGAACCTCTGGCCCAAGCCTTATTGGCGCAGGAAAGAAAAGGACAAAAAGGGATTGAAATCGCTGATTCGGGATGGAGAGCAAAGTGTTGACACTCGGCATTGAAACATCCTGTGACGAAACAGCGGCAGCTTTAGTGGCTGACGGGGCTATTCTCTCTAACGTGGTTGCCTCGCAGATGGATTTGCATGCCAGGTTTGGTGGCATCGTGCCCGAATTGGCAGCCAGGAAACATGTCGAAGCCATCGGTTACGTTATCAAAGAAGCGGTTGATTCGGCCGATAAGAAGCTAACAGACGTGGAAGCCATCGCCGTCACTTCAAAATATGGCTTGATTGGTTCTCTCCTTGTCGGTGTGGCGGCAGCCAAATCTCTGGCCTACACTCTCAAGGTACCCCTGATTGGCATACACCATATCGAGGGACACATCTTCGCCAACATTATCAGCAATCCGAAAGTGCCGATGCCACACGTTTGTTTGACTGTTTCTGGCGGGCATACCATGCTTGTTTATGTTAAGGGTTTGTGCCAGTATGAAGTGCTGGGGAATACTCTGGATGATGCCGGGGGCGAAGCTTTTGACAAGATTGCCAAGTTCCTGGGGCTTGGTTTCCCCGGGGGGCCTGTCATCGATAAGGTATCTGCGCAAGGCAACAGAGCAGCCTTCAATTTCCCCAGACCGTTGTGGCGCAGCAAGACACTGGATTTCAGCTTCAGCGGGCTGAAGACAGCCGTAGTCAATATGTTTAAAGGCAAAGAGACATCAACATTACCTATCCCAGATATCGCCGCCAGTTTTCAGGAAGCAGTGGTAGACCATTTGGTTTCTAAGACGGTGCAAGCTGCCTGGCGAAAGGGCGTATCTGCCATCGGCGTCACTGGAGGCGTAGCCATGAATAGACGTCTGAGAGAGGTCTTCTCCGATGTTTCTCGCCAAGAAAGGTACAAGGTTTTCTTCACCCGGCCTGATCTGTGCAGCGACAATGCGGCTATGATAGCGGCTGCCGGCGGTGCCAGGCTAGGATACGGGGACATCGCCGGGCTTGACCTCAGTGCCGTTCCTAACGCCCCTTTGGAGAGCGTGGCATGAGGCGTCAAACATCGGTGGTAGAGGTCAATCCGTCAAATCCTGAAAGGGAAGCTATTGCCAGAGCAGCCGAAATAATAAAGGCAGGTGGGCTGGTCGCCTTTCCCACAGAGACGGTGTACGGGCTGGGAGCAGATGCCTTTAATCCTGAGGCAGTAAAGGGAATCTTCGTTGCCAAGGGAAGACCGCTGGATAACCCGATAATAGTCCATGTAGCTGAACTGGAACATCTGCAAATCCTTGCCGACAGCATTATGGCGGGAGCAGTTGCGCTTGCGGAGAGGTTCTGGCCCGGTCCCCTGACGCTCATCTTGAATAAGTCGGCCCGGGTCCCCAACAATGTCAGTGCCGGGCGGGAGACGGTAGCCGTCAGGATGCCCAGGAACAATGTAGCCCTGGCACTGATAAGAGCCTGCGGTGTTCCCATTGCCGCTCCCAGTGCTAACCTCTCAGGGCGTCCCAGCTGTACCACCGGGACACATGTCTTCCAGGACCTGGCGGGAAAGATCGATCTGGTTCTCGATGCTGGTCCTGTGGAGATAGGAGTGGAGTCTACAGTGCTGGACATCTCCACCCGGCCGCCTACCATACTGAGACCTGGGGCAGTGACGGTGGAAGAACTGGAGGGCATCATTGGCCAGGTGGTTCTCGGTAAGCAGGGAGAGCTTCTGAGACGCTCGCCAGGCACCCGCTATCGACACTACAGCCCCAGGGCGAGGGTTACTCTGGTGAAAGAGACAGACAGGGAGACGGTTGACCGGTTGGTTGAGAAATGCCGTAACCGGGGGAGAAGAGTGGGCATAATCACCCGCCGCCCTGATTTTCGTCAGAGCAGCGAAGGGGTCATTGTCAAGGTCATGCCCCAGGAGCTTGAAGCGTATGCCAGGCAGATGTTTGCCGTTATTAGAGAGCTGGACAGGGAGGGGGTAGACGAGATTATAGTGGAAGAGGTTGAGGAGAGGGGAATTGGGACAGCCATAATGGATCGCTTGAGGAAGGCAGCCTGGGGCAAATGAGACATGCGGCAAAACGCTCATATGATGTGATCATTGTCGGTGCCGGGCCGGCGGGTGCCACTCTGGGGTACGAGCTCGCCAGGAAGGGGATAGAGGCGCTCATCCTGGAGAAGGACGGGCTCCCCCGATATAAGCCCTGCGCCGGGGGTATTACCGTTAAGACAGCCAAACTGCTTGACCTTGACATCGAGCCGGTAACACGGCAAGTGATATACGGGGTTAGAGCTGTCTACAAGGGTAAGAAGGAATTTACCCGGTGGTATGACAAGCCTCTAATCTACATGGTGATGCGCGACGAGTTCGACTACTTGCTTGTCCGAAGGGCTCAAGAAGCGGGCGCAGTGGTGGCTGATAACCAGAGGGTCTGCCACATCGAAGCGACAGCCGATGGGGTTGAAGTTCGGACCACGGATGATACCTTTAGCGGTGAAATTCTGGCTGGCGCAGACGGTGCTAACAGCGTTGTGGCCAGGAGTCTAGGCTTAGCCAAAGGTATCGAATTTGGTATAGGCATGGCAACTGAGATTTCCGTTCCGGGCGAAGGACTGGTAAAATGGGACTCCCTGATGGGATTAGACTTGGGGAACATACGTGGCGGATACGGCTGGATTTTTCCCAAGAAAGACCACTTATCTGTTGGTGTAGGAGGCCCCCTCCGCCAGGCAAAGAAGCTCAAGCGCTGTCGTCAAAAGATGTTGACCCGGCTGCAATTTGAAAGCTGTGAGACCACCAGTTTGAGAAGTCACTTTCTGCCTGTACTCAAGAAGGGCATGCCTATCCACCGGGACAGAGGCCTGCTGGTTGGCGATGCCGCTGGCCTGCTGGACCCGCTTACCGGCGAAGGCATCTATTATGCGGTGAGAAGCGCTGAAATTGCTGCCTCAACTATCGGTGAATGTTTGCAAAGTGGTACCATTGATTTAAGGGGTTATCAGGATACGGTGGCCGAGGAAATAATACCTGAATTGAGGGCTTCACGAGCTTTGGCCAGGCTGTTTACCTGGTTTCCCGGGTTGTACTTTTATGCCATTCGGGGGAGCGCCCGTTTGTGGAACGCCTCCTGCCGTCTGCTGCGGGGCGAGGAGTCGTACATCAGTCTGAAGAAAAGGTTGGGGGTGCTCCAGTTTGCCTTTGACCTGTTAAGCAGGTAATCAAGGTAGCGCGAGGTCTCCAGAGGCGCCTCTTCGAGCTTTAGCCTCGCCTGGGCGACCCTGAAGGGTCGTGCTACGACCCTGGCACATTATGTGGAACGAATCATAATCAAGTGAGGTTGTACATGACGAATTCTAAGCAGGCAAGACCTTTGGTCGGGGTAGTGATGGGCAGCAAGTCCGATGAGGCCTTGATGCAGCCGGCACTGGATATGCTCAAGGAGTTGGGCATTCCATACGAGGTCTCGGTTATCTCAGCCCATCGCAACCCGGAAAAGACTCGAGAATACGGGCTCAGTGCCCAGGATCGAGGGATTGAGGTTATCATTGCCGGTGCCGGGGGAGCAGCCCATCTTCCCGGCGTCATGGCCAGTTGGACTACGCTTCCGGTTATCGGTGTTCCCTTGCCCACCAGCGACCTGAAAGGCATTGATGCCCTGCTTTCTATAGCCCAGATGCCCGCCGGGGTTCCGGTAGCCTGGGTTGGCATCGGAGGAGCCAAGAACGCCGCCCTTCTTGCTGCCCGGATCCTGGGGTTAAAGCACGACGGAGTGCGGGAGGCCTACGAGCAGTACCGAAGCAAGCTGGCACAAGCAGTTTAGCTCCCAGGTTCCGATTTGGTAGCTAAGTACCTGAATCTTACTGGACAATGGCTAAGATGGGGGTAACAAATGATTGAGCGCTATTCCAGACCAGCGATGAAGAAAGTCTGGTCAGACGAGACCAAGTTTGACAAGTGGCTTCAGGTGGAGGTGGCTGTGTGCGAGGCTTGGGCGGAGCTAGGGGTCATTCCCAAAGAGGAGATACCCAAGATAAAGAAGGCCCGTTTCGACCTGAAGCGCTTTGACGAAATCCTCAAGGTGACCCACCACGATGTGACCGCTTTCCTCGGCTCGGTGGCGGAGAGCCTCGGCGAGGAGAGTCGCTTCGTTCATCTGGGGCTTACCTCCTCTGACGTGATGGACACTGCCCTCAGCCTGCAGCTATTGGAAGCAACACAGCTTCTAGAGCAAGACATCGCCGGGCTTGTTACCGCACTGAGGGAGAAGGCTGTCGAGCACAAGCACACCCTCATGATGGGACGTACTCACGGTGTCCACGCCGAGCCTGTGACTTTCGGGCTGAA